>NZ_JBFAIU010000023.1:0-40670 GCF_040654855.1 Asanoa sp. NPDC050611 | reverse complement strand
GGTGCGGCGATGTTCGTGACCGTCGCATCGATCACGTCGAGGGCGTCGGCAAGCAGCACGAGCCCGCTGGGCGGCAGTAGGCCGTACGACCCGGAGCCGTCGCGGCCGAGCGGTCGCAGTCAGGGGCGAGATCGGCGATCAGCGCGTGTACGGCGTACGGGTCCAGTCCCAGCAGCCGCACCGCCGCGGACGCGGCGCCGGTGAGTCCACCGTAGACGGCCACCAGTGCCGCCTCCCGGGGCCCGAGTCCGGCGCCCGCGGCGGTGATGCCGACGGCGATCGGGTGGTGGGGCTGGCCTTCGGTGGCGGGCGTGCCGGGCCAGATCCGGGCGGCGGCCCGCAGCAGCGCGCGGCCCTGCGCCCGCGACGCGGCCCGCAGCGCCGGCGACGCCGTCCGCGCGTCGATCCCGTCGTCCAACGCGCTGAGCCGTCCGACCGACCCGATGGCACCGGGCTGCCGCGGCCGCGAGGCGATCCGGGCGGTGTCCGCTGCCACCGGACGCGCGGGCTCGGGATCGCCGTTCGCGGCCACGGCGTGGCAAGCGGCGGCGGCGAAGGCCGCGGCCACCGCGCCGGCGGTCGCTGTCCGGCCGACCAGGAACGACCGCAGGCTCGGCAGGTCGTGCACCCGGCCCGCGGCGACCGCGGCCTCGACCCCGCCGGAGTGGGCGTGCCCACCGGCGGGCAGCCGACCGTCGGCCAGCACCAGGAGCGTCGACAGTGACGACATCAGAACAGGAAGTACCGCTGGGCCATCGGCAGCTCCAGCGCCGGTTGGGGCGGCACCACCTCGCCGTCGATGCGGACCGTGAACGTGTCCGGGTCGACCTCGATGTGCGGCAGCGCGTCGTTGAGCGGCAGGTCCGCCTTCGTCAGCGCGCGCGTGTCCGCGACCGGCAGCATCCGGCGGCCCAGCGGGAGGCGGTCGTTCAGCAGCGCGTCGATCGCGGCCGGGGCCACGAACGCCACGCTGGTGCGGGCCGGCACGATGCCGTACCCGCCGAACATGGGTCGTGGCAGCACCGGCTGCGGTGTCGGGATGGAGGCGTTCGCGTCGCCCATCTGTGCCCACGCGATCATGCCGCCCTTGACGACCAGGTGCGGGCGCACGCCGAAGAAGGCCGGGTCCCACAGCACCAGGTCCGCGAGCTTGCCGGGCTCGACCGAGCCGACCTCGCCGGCGATGCCGTGGGCGACCGCGGGGCAGATCGTGTACTTCGCGACGTAGCGGCGCGCCCGCAGGTTGTCGGAGAGGCCGCCGCGGCGTTCCTTCATGACGTGCGCCGTCTGCCACGTACGCAGGATGACCTCGCCCGCCCGGCCCATCGCCTGCGAGTCGGAGCCGATGATCGAGATCGCGCCGAGGTCGTGCAGGACGTCCTCGGCGGCCATCGTGCTCGGCCGGATCCGACTCTCGGCGAACGCCAGGTCCTCGGGCACCGTCGGGTTGAGATGGTGGCAGACCATCAGCATGTCGAGGTGCTCGTCGAGCGTGTTCCGGGTGTACGGCCGGGTCGGATTGGTCGAGCTCGGCAGCACGTTCGGCTGCCTGGCGACCGTGATGATGTCGGGCGCGTGCCCGCCGCCGGCGCCCTCGGTGTGGTACGCGTGGATCGACCGCCCGCCGATCGCGCGCAGTGTGTCCTCGACGTACCCGGCCTCATTGAGGGTGTCGGTGTGTATCGCGACCTGCACACCGCTGGCATCCGCGACCCGCAGGCAGGCGTCGATCGCGGCGGGCGTCGTGCCCCAGTCCTCGTGCAGCTTGAACCCGCCCGCGCCGCCGCGCAGCTGCTCCCACATCGCCTCCTGGCTCGTGGTGTTGCCCTTGCCGAGCAGCAGCACGTTGACTGGCCACGGGTCGACCGCCTCGAGCATCCGGGCGAGGTGCCACGCGTTCGGCGTCACGGTGGTGGCCTTCGTGCCCTCGGCCGGGCCCGTGCCGCCGCCGATCACCGTCGTCACGCCGCTGGCCAGCGCGGTCGAGAGGACCTGCGGGCAGATGAGGTGTACGTGGCTGTCGATCGCGCCGGCCGTCAGGATCTTCCCGTTGCCGGCGATCACCTCGGTGCAGGGGCCGATGACCAGATCCGGGTGCACGCCGTCCATCGTGTCGGGGTTGCCCGCCTTGCCCAGCGCGACGATCCGGCCGTCCCGGAGGCCGACGTCGGCCTTGACGACGCCCCAGTGGTCGAGCACGACCGCGCCCGTGATCACGGTGTCGACGGTGCCCCGGCCCCGGCTGACCGCCGACTGGCCCATCGACTCGCGGATCACCTTGCCGCCGCCGAAGACCGCCTCGTCTCCGTACGAGCAGCGGTCCTCCTCGATCTCGATCAGCAGGTTGGTGTCGGCGAGCCGGATCCGGTCGCCGGTGGTGGGGCCGTAGAGCGCGGCGTAGCGGCGCCGGTCGACCAGGCTCACGGGCGGCTCCCGTCCAGCGGGCCCGCGCTCTCGCCGCGCAGGCCGGGCACCACGCGGTTGCCGCCGATCGGCACGAGGTCGACGTCGCGGTCGATGCCGGGCTCGAACCGCACCGCGGTGCCGGCCGGCACGGCCAGGCGGTGGCCCCAGGCGGCGCGGCGGTCGAAGTCGAGGGCCGGGTTCGCCTCGGCGAAGTGGTAGTGCGAGCCGACCTGGATCGGCCGGTCGCCGGTGTTGCGGATCGTGAGCGTGAGCACGGGCCGGCCGGCGTTGATCTCGATCGGGCCCTCGCCATGGACGATCTCACCGGGAATCATCGTGCGCCGTCACGGGATCGGGTCGTGCACGGTGACCAGCTTGGTGCCGTCGGGGAAGGTGGCCTCGACCTGCACCTCGGCCAGCATCTCCGGGACACCGTCCATGACGTCGGCGCGGGCGAGGACCTCGCGGCCCGCCGACATCAGCTCGGCCACCGTGCGGCCGTCGCGCGCGCCCTCGAGCAGGAAGGCGGTGATGACCGCGGTCGCCTCCGGGTAGTTGAGCAGCAGCCCGCGCTCCCGCCGCTTGTGCGCCACGTCGGCGGCGACGTGGATGAGCAGCCGTTCCTGCTCGTGCTGGCTGAGGAACACGGCTCACCTCCTGGTCCGCACTGGGGGTCACGATCGTGCCACCAGAACGTTACGCACCCATTACGCCCCTTGTGGGTAGGGCGCGCGGCGGTGGCCGTAGGCTTCCACAAATGGACCGACACCATCCGATCTGCCGCACGTGCGGCGTTCAGCGGGCCCGCGATGCCGACCGCACCGTCTGCCCGATCTGCGCCGACGACCGGCAGTACGTGGGGTGGGGCGGGCAGCGCTGGGCGTCGATCACCGAGCTGCACGCCGAGGGGCATCGGGGCGCCGTTCGCGAGGAGGCTCCCGGGCTGTGGGGCGTCGGCGTGGAGCCGAGCGTCGGCATTGGACAGCGGGCGCTGGTCGTGCCGGGCCCGGGCGGCAACGTGCTCTTCGACTGCGTGCCCTATGTGGATTCCGACGTGGTCGCCGCGGTCGAGTCGGTCGGTGGGTTGGCGGCGATCGCCCTTTCCCACCCGCATTTCTACGGGTCCATGGTGGAGTGGAGCCGGGCGTTCGGGGACATCCCGGTGTACGTGCACGCGTCCGACGCCGAGTGGGTGCCGCGGGCCGGGAACGTCGTGCTCTGGGAGGGCGACCGGCAGGAGATCCTGCCCGAGCGGACGCTGGTCAACGCCGGGATCCACTTTCCTGGCGGGACCGTCCTGCACTGGCCGGGGCTCGACGGCAAGGGCGCGCTGTGCACCGGCGACATCTTCACCGTCGTGATGGACCGGCGGTGGGTGAGCTTCATGTACAGCTATCCCAACCTGATTCCCGAGCACCCGGACACGATCGTCCGGGCGGTGTCCCTTGTGGATTCCTTACCGTACGACACTGTTTACGGCGGTTGGTGGGGTCGGGTGGTGTCTGGGGGCGCCAAGGAGCGGGTCCGTCGGTCGGCGGATCGCTACCTGGCGCACATCGGTCAGCAGCGGGGTTGATCACGCGGCGGCGAGCCGGACAGTCGTGAGGCGCGCGACGCGGTCGGGGTCGCGGAGGCCGTCGATCGCGACGATCCGCCCCTCGACCACGGTGAACGCGATGATGGCGAACGGCCGGCCGGCGCGGGTGATCACCGCCCCGGCGAGGCCGTTGACCACTGCCGGGTGCAGTTCCGCGCCGCGCGGTGCGCGGGCCAGCCTGGCCACGGCCGGCACCCCGCGGAGGACCAGCGGTGTGCGGCCGGGGCCGTCGTCCGTGCGGAGCACGACGTCCGGGGCCAGGACCTCGACGAGGGCGGCGAAGTCCCCGGCCCGGGCGGCGGCGTAGAAGGCGTCGACGACCCGCCGTTGCGCGGCCAGGTCCGGGTCGGGCTTCGGCAGGCCGGCGCCGCGGACCCGGCGTCTCGCCCGGCTGGCGAGCTGTCGCGCGGCCGCCGGTGTGCGGCCGAGGACACCGGCGACCGTCTCGAACGGCACGTCGAACGTGTCGTGCAGGACGAATGCCAACCGCTCCGCCGGGGTGAGGCGGTCGAGCACGACGAGCAGGGCCAGGGTCACCGAGTCGGCAAGCAGTGCCGCCTGCTCCGGGTCGTCGTCGCCCGCCACGACGATCGGGTCGGGCAGCGGGTCCTCTCGCCGGTGTCGCCGCGAGCGCAACCGGTGCAGGGATTCCCGGGCGACGACGGTGGTCAGCCAGCCGCCCAGGTTGTCGATCTCGCCGGTGTCGCTCGCGTGCAGGCGCAGCCAGGCGTCCTGGACCGCGTCGTCGGCCTCGGCCAGCGAGCCGAGCATCCGGTAGGCGACCGCGCGCAGTCTCGCGCGGTGCCGCTCGAAGTGCGCGGCGAGTTGGGCGTCGTCCATCAGAAGAGCCGGTAGGAGCCGATGACCGTGAGCGGCTCCGAGGTCGCCGGCCCGGCCAGCCAGCCCTTGAGCTGCTCCTGGAACTGGCGCGCCTCGGGCAGCGAGGGCAGCGGGTTGGCGATCCCGTCGTCGAGGGCCAGCAGGTTGAGGTAGGTGACGCCGTCGGGCAGGCGGACCGAGGCGTAACGGATGCCCTGGAGCCGCTCGCGCTCGATCGCGGCGAACAGCGTCCGGCCCGCCTCTTCGATGTCGTCGACGCGCTCCGGCCTGACGTTCGCGCGTACCATCACCAGCTTCATGCCTCTATGAGCCGCGCCGGAGGCGGGATGTGACAGGCGCTCAGCGCTTGCGGCCGCGGCGCCACCAGCTGACGAAGAACAGCGCGCCCGCCACGACGCCGACGACCGCGCTGACCAGCAGAGATCCGGAGCCGCCGGCGCCGGCGGCGGTGGTCACGATGAACAGGACCAGCAGCACCGCCATGGCGATGCTGAACGACGCCACCACCGCGGCGGGCGTGGGCATGCGGGTGCGTACCCGGCGGGCGGGCTTGCGGTCATCGGTCGGGGTCAAGGCGGCGATCCAGTTCCTCGTCGGACATCTTCTCGTCGGCGCCGTCGAGGCCCCGTTTGATCTCGTTGGCGCCGGTGTTGGCGAGCTTGTCGGCGGGGCCGAGCCAGGTGCGGTAGTCGGTCGCCGACTCGCGGAGTGCCCGGCCGCTGCCGACCCAGCCGCGGACGAACTGGCCCCGCGCGTTCCGGAGCTGGAACGACGCCTGGACCCGCTTCATGATCCGCGGGTGCATCTTGGTCAGCACGCTCTTGAGGCGGGCGAGGATCTGCGCCACCTTCTGGATGAAGGTCACGCCGCGCGTGGTGACGATCGCGCCCTGCGCCGTCGTGGCCGCCCCGGCCGCGGCGGTCGACGCGCCGGCGGTGGGCACGGCAGCGGCGATCGCGGTCGCCCAGGTGATGATCAGCCACTCGACGAACGTGGCGATCAGGCCGATCACGAACGCCTGGGCGACGTCCATCAGCAGCTTCGCGGTGTTGAGGATGAAGACGAGCTGCTGCACGTCACCCTGGATGCCGGCGACGCCGCCGGCGAACTCCTCCATGCGGGCGCGCGCGGCGTCGGCCGCCTCGCCCTGCCAGCCGACCAGGCCTTCGCGGGTGGCCTCGAGGATCTCCTTGGCGAGCGGCTCGAGCGCGTTGCCCACGCGCTCCCACTTGGCGATCTCGCCTTCCATCCGCTCCGGGTTGCCGGTGACCAGACCGAGCAGGTCCTCCAGCGGCTGCACGACGTCGATCAGGAAGCTCAGCCCGGCGGAGAGCAGCGCGTTGAGCGGGTCGACGGCGTACATGGCGACGTTGATGCCCAGGTCGGCGACGCTGCCGCCGATGTTGAACAGCTCGCCCCAGTCGCCGTCACCGTTGACCATCTTCGCCGCGCCGGACACCGCCTGTGGCAGGCCCGCGACGCCGGCGAAGTCCTTGACGGGGTCGAGCCGGAGGACGTCGTATCCGCCGACGCTGACGGAACCGGCGCCGCCGTAGCCGTCCCAGTCACCCTTCGCGTCGACGACGCCGTTGTCGGTGCCGTACTCGGTGACGTCGTTGGTGACGTCGCTGTCCTTGAGCCGCTCGTCGGTCATCGCGGTCAGCCCAGCAGCTCGCGGATCGACTGGAGCGCCTTCTCGATCTCCTGGTCGGTGTCGCGGTAGGCCTGCGCCGTGCAGTCGAGCGCCTCGACCCGGTCCTGCAGCGCCTCGCCCATCATCGACAGGTGCTCGTAGGTGTCGTCGGCGTACTTCCAGTACCAGGCAGCGAACGGCGCGCCGATCAGGCCCCAGATGTACCACTCGGGGTTGGCGTCCTCGGCCAGCGCGAGGATGTCGGCGGCCCGTCCACGGATCTCGGCGAGCCGGGCCCGGCACGTCATGATCTCGTCGACGTCGGTGCGGAAGCCTTCTCCCATGGGTCAGCCTCGGCGTTCGTCGGGGTCGGGGTTCTGGTAGGTCTCGATCAATGACCGGACATCCAGGCGCGGACCGGTCAGCTGTTGTACGCGGTCCGCCATCAGCATGGCCGCCTGCGCGGTCGCGGTCATCACCGTGGTGTGCACGATGCCGGCGAGGGTGGCCGGGTCGTGCTGGAGCTGGTCGGTGCCGATGTGGACGGCCAGCAGCTCGCCGCCCGCGCGCACCCGGGCCGTGATGCCGCCGTCCGCGGAGCGCGCGGTGGCGGTCAGGTCGGCCAGCTCGTCCCTCAGCCGCGCGTACCCGCGTAGCTGCTCCTGCGACTCGTCGCGTAGGCGGCGCAGCAGCTCGTTGGCGCGGTGGGCCTCGGGGTCGGGCGGGCCGTCCTCGGGGAGGTCGTCCAGCGTCGGCTGCTCGGGTGCCGGGACCTCGGGGAGCACGCCGCCGAGCAGGCCGGGCAGCTCGGGCCGGTTCTTCCCGTAGCCGTTGTCATGGGGCTGGTGGTGGCCTTCGCCGTGACGGCGGTCGTGGCCTTCGCCGTGGCGGCGGTCCTGGCCTTCGCCTTGGCGGTTGTCGTGGGCGTGGCGTTCGCCGTAGCCGCGGCCGAGGCCGTGGTCGTGGGCGTGGCCTGCGCCGTGGTCGTGGCGGTGGGCGTGGCCTGCGCCTTGGTCGTGGGGGTGGCCGTCGCCTTGGCCGATTTTGCCGATGGCTTCGGTGATCGTGCCGGTCGCCTCGGCGGTCGCCTGCCTCGCCGTGTCGACGACGAGGGCGCCGAGCCGCTCGGGGCTATAGCGGTAGGCCGCCCGCCCGAAACCGAGCCCGACTATCGCGTTGCCGGGACCCGCCGTGACCTCGACGGCACCGTCCGCAGTGGAGACTGTGGCCGTGGCGGCGGTGACCGCCTGGCGCAACGCCTCGACGGTGTCGCGCAGATCCCCCGCTGGCATGGGCTTCGGTATCGCCGTCCTGCGTATCGCGTCGAAGGCGCTCATCAGACCCCCAATTCCGAGCGCGCCGGTCGGGCGGCCAAAACCCTAGCACCGATCTCGATCCATGTTCACGTTCCGTGCGCCCGTTGTGCTCCCTCCCGTTCTGCGAACGCCCGCAGGTCGTGCCGCTGGATCGCGGCGGCCATCAGCTCGGGGAAGACGTCCGGCGTGCACGCGAAGGCAGGCACACCCAGCGCGGCGAGGGCGGCGGCGTTCTCGTGGTCGTAGCTCGGCGCCCCGTCGTCGGAGAGCGCGAGCAGCACGACGACCTGGACACCGGCGCCGACTAGGTCCGCGATCCGGTGCAGCATCTCGTCGCGTACGCCACCCTCGTAAAGGTCGCTGACCAGCACGAAGATGGTCTCCCGGGGCCGGGTCACCAGACGCTGGCTGTACGCGATCGCGCGGTTGATGTCGGTGCCCCCACCGAGCTGGGTGCCGAACAGCACCTCGACCGGGTCGCTGAGGTGGTCGGTCAGGTCGACGACAGAGGTGTCGAACACGACCAGCGAGGTGCGCAACGTCCGCAGCGAGGCCAGGACCGAGGCGAACACTCCTGAGTAGACGACCGACGACGCCATCGACCCGGACTGGTCGACACAGAGGATCACGTCCCGCTGCACGGCGTTGCCGCGGCGCCCGTACCCGATCAGCCGCTCGGGAACGATGGTGCGGTAGGCGGGTTGGTAGTGGCGCAGGTTGGCGCGGATGGTGCGGTTCCAGTCGATGTCGCCGTGCCGCGGGCGCTCGATCCGGGTGGCCCGGTTGAGCGCGCCGGTGACCGCCGCCCGCGCGCGTTGGGCGACGCGCTTCTCCAGGTCGTCGACCACCTTGCGGACCACCTGGCGGGCCAGGTCGCGGGTCTTGTCGGGCATCACGGAGTTGAGCGAGAGCAGGGTGCCGACAAGGTGTACGTCGGGCTCGACGGCGGAGAGCATCTCGGGCTCGAGCAGGAGCCGGGTGAGGTTGAGGCGCTCGATCGCGTCGGTCTGCATGACGCGGATGACGCTCTGCGGGAAGTACTCCCGGATGTCGCCGAGCCAGCGCGCCACCCGCGGTGCGGAAGCGCCCAGGCCGCCGGTCCGCCGTTTGCCCTCCGCCTCGCCGGCGCCCTCACCGTCGGGCGCGCGGTCGTAGAGCGCGGCCATGGCGGCGTCCATGGCGGCGTCGCGCCCGCCGGGTTCGCCGAGCGACTCGTCGGCGGGCTCCCCGAGCGCAAGCCGCCAGCGCCGGCGGCGTTCGTCGTCAGCGCTCGGCGCTTCGGGCCTGGTCATTCGATCCTCCGTCCGAGGAGGGCGCTCAGCGTGGGGAGAGCGAGCCGCGCGGTGTCGTGATCGAGCACCACGGTCGTGGCCCTCGCGTTGGCGCCACCGCCGGCGACGCGTTCGCCGATGCCGCGGCGTTCGCCTGTCGCGAAGGTGCCGAAGGTGCGGCGGAGCAGGGGGAGCACCTCGGTGAACGCGTCGGGCGGGATGTCGGCCAGCCAGTTGTCGACCAGCGTCAGCAGTGCGTCGTCGTGCATGAGCAGCAGCCCCCCGCCGGCCAGGAAGCCCTCGACCCACGCGGCGCCGGTCGCGGCCGGAACGCCGGCGGTCAGCGCCCGCCCGAGCCGGAGACCGGCGTCGCCCGTGGACAGCCGGCCGGCGTCGTGGAGCAGCCGGGTCAGCCGGCCCGCGAGCAGGCCGTGCAGGTCGTCACGGGTGGTCAGGGCGACGAGGGTGTCGAGCCACCGCGCGCGTTCGGCCTCGTCGCCGAGCAGTGCGACCGCCGAGTGCACCGCGTCGATGTGGTCGCGCAGGTCGGCGGCGGCCTCGTCGGAGAGCGCGGAGGCGGCCGGCGGCAGCGCCGCGTAGACGCGGGCCAATAGCCCGCTCACCACCGCCGCCACGGCGGCGACGTCGGAGCGGCGGACGTCGCCGTAGCGGACGGTGCGCGCCAGGGCTGGGATCGCGGCCATCAGGTGCGTGACGTCGGCGTCCTCGGCAGCGCGGACGTCGAGCGCGCGGAGCACCGCCGGCCGCGCACCCGGCAGGTCCGCGAGCAGGCAGGTCTCCAGCAGCGCGGTCACCTCGGCCAGCGTCGTCGCCTTGGCCGCGGCGGTGGTGACCTGGGCGGTGGCCGCCCCGACGACGGTCGTGCCGTAGCCACTCGCCTCCACGAGCCGGATCGAGAACTCCGGCTGCCAGCGCAAGAACCACTCCTCGCGGAACGTACCCGTGCTGCCCCGCCGCTCCGCCGGCTCGCCCCACGGCACGTCGAGGCAGCGAAGCTGGTGCAGCAGGTGGCTGCGGGCGAGGTCGGTGTCCTTGCGCAGGTCGAGGTCGAGATCACGGTCCAGTGCGGACGGCTTGAGACGCGCGGCGCGCTGGCGGGCCTCGAGGTCGCGGGCCAGCGGCACGGTCGGCACCCCGTCGGGCACCTCGCCGAGCCGCTCGCCGACCACGAGCTTGCGCCCGATCAGCTGCAACCGCAGGTCGTCGCCCTCGCAGAGCACCGCACCCGCGGCGTCGGTGACCTCGGCGAGCCCGGCGAGCGGGCGCCTCCGCATGGCGGCCAAGGCTTCGGCCAGCCGTGTCGCCTCGATGACGTGCGCCGAGGAGGTGTCCACGCCCTCGGCCCGCAGGACGCCGGCCGCGCCGACCAGCCACCGCGGCACGACTTCGTCGGTGGTGGTGAAGAGGTGGTGGTACCAGCCGGGCGAGTCGACCCCCGCGCCGTAGCCCTGCCACGACGCCAACCGCCCATAGGTCCACGGCACCCACGTGAACCGCACCTTCCCGCGCCGCTTGACCCCCTTGAGCAACGCGGCATCATGCGCGGCGGTGACCTTGGCCCGCAAGGCCGGCACGTGCCACGCACCGCACACCACGGCGATCTCCTCGTGCTTGCGCCGCTCCTGGCGCAGAACGGTCCGCATGTACGCCTCGCGCACCAGGTCGTAGGGATCCTCCAGCGCGCCCGCCCGAACCTCGGTCATCGCCTCCTCGATGGCCTCGAACGCCGGCGCCTGCCGGTGCTCGACGACGTCCTCCCACCAACGCTCGGGATCGTCGTAGCCCGCCGCTGCCGCCAACTCACCGATCGGATCCACGGGGCGCAGTTCCGGCGCCGGAGGCCCAGGCATGGGCCCCTCGTCCTCATCCGGCTCGCCCAACGGGGGCGCCTCCGCGCTCGGCGCATTCGCCTCAGGCCCGTCGGCGCCGGGCCCGTCTGCGCTTGGCTCGGTCGCAGGCGGCCCGTCCGCGCCGGGTCCGTCCGCGCTCGGCGTGATCGCAGCTGGTCCGTTCGTGCCCGGCCCGTTAGCGCCATCCCTGTCGGCGTCCGGTCCGTCATCACCTGTCCGCGCCGCGTCCGGACCGGGCCCGTTTTCGGAGCCGGGTCCAATGTCGACAGGTCTGTCCAGCGTCGGCTCGCGGCCGTCGGTTTGGGCTTCGTCAGGCGGTTGTGGGTCGGGCGTGTCGTTCGGGTCCGGCTTGGGGGCGGTCTTGCGGCTGGTGAGGCGGTAGGCGAACGGTAGGTCGAAGAAGCGGACCGGGACGCCGTTGGCTACCGCCCAGCGGATCGCCTGCCATTCGGGCGAGAAGACCGCGAACGGCCAGAACGCCGCGCGCCGGGGGTTGTCGGCGGCATAGCCGAGGAGGGCGACGGGCGGTTGGAGGCGCTCGTCGGCCACCCACTCGATCAGCTCGTCCGCCTCCGGCGGGCCCTCGACCAGCAGGATGTCCGGGCGCTGCTCTTCGAGCGCGCGGAGCACCGCACGGGCCGAGCCTGGCCCGTGGTGGCGGATGCCGTAGTAGCGCTCAGGCATCGCGGGCGGCTCGATAGAAGTCGGCCCAGGCGGGGCGCTCGCGGACCACGGTCTCCAGGTATTCGCGCCAGACGACGCGGTCGGAGACCGGGTCCTTGACCACAGCGCCGACGATGCCGGAGGCGACGTCGCCGGCGCGCAGGACGCCGTCGCCGAAGTGGGCGGCCAGCGCCATGCCGTTGGTGACGACGGAGATGGCCTCGGCGGTCGACATCGTGCCGGTCGGCGACTTGAGCTTGGTGCGGCCGTCTTCCGTCTGGCCGTCGCGTAGCTCGCGGAACACCGTCACGACCCGCCGGATCTCGTCGAGCGCCGTCGTCGTCTCGGGCAGGTCCAGGGAACGGCCGAGCTGGGCCACCCGGCGGGTGACGATGTCGATCTCCTCGTCGACCGTGGCCGGCACGGGCAGCACGACGGTGTTGAACCGCCGCCGGAGGGCGCTGGAGAGCTCGTTGACGCCGCGGTCGCGGTCGTTGGCGGTCGCGATCACGTTGAAGCCGCGCTGCGCCTGGACCTCGGTGTTCAGCTCGGGGATCGGCAGCGTCTTCTCGGACAGGATCGTGATCAGCGCGTCCTGGACGTCGGAGGGCACGCGCGTCAGCTCTTCGACGCGGGCGATCGTGCCGTGCTCCATCGCCCGCAGCACCGGGCTCGGCACCAACGCCGCCGGGGTCGGACCTTCGGATAGCAGGCGGGCGTAGTTCCACCCGTACCGGATCGCTTCCTCGGGCGTGCCGGCCGTGCCCTGCACCAGCAGCGTCGAGTCGCCCGAAATGGCGGCGGCGAGGTGTTCGGAGACCCACGTCTTGGCGGTGCCCGGCACGCCGAGCAGGAGCAGCGCCCGGTCGGTGGCGAGGGTCGCGACGGCGACCTCCATCAGGCGGCGGGAACCGACGTACTTCGGCGTGATCTTGCCTCCGTCGCCCAGCAGGTAGGTGACCACCGCCTGCGGCGACAGCCGCCAGCCTGGCGGGCGCGGCAGCTCGTCGTCGGCGGCGAGCGCGGCCAGCTCCTCGGCGTAGAACTGTTCCGCGTGCGGGCGCAGGGCGGTCATGCGAACTCCTCGATCATGTCGTGGCGGAAGCCGAGCACGGCGGCGAGCTGGGCGAGGTAGCGGGCGGAACGGCGGCCCTCGGGTAGGCCGTCGAGGGAGCGGACGAGTGCCTCGACCCGCCCGACGAACGACGTCGGCATGGCCGGCATCGCCAGCCGGCACAGCTCGGAGAGCTGCCAGGCGTTGTCGGGGGCGAGCACGGCCATCGCGCGCAGCGCGGCCGACGCCAACTCGTCGGACCAGTCGTCGGCACAGAAGTGCAGGAGTCGGATCCCGGCGGCGGTGTCCCGGCGCAGCGCGGCGGCGACCCGGCGCCCGCGCTCACCGCCCGGTAGGACCTCGAGCAGCGGCCAGGTCAGCCGGTCTCCGAGCCCGTCGCCGCCGGTCTCGGCGGGTGCGGAGTCGGCATGGTCGAGCAGCACCGCCGCCCAGACCGGGTCGCGCTGTGCGGCCGTCGCCCGGGCGAGCCCGCGGAGCAGCACCGGTTGCCAACCGTCGGCGACCGGCAGGGCCACCACGCCGGCCGGGTCGCGGCCGGTCAGCGTGGTCCAGAAGGCCAGTGGTGTCGCCGAGACAACCTCCTCGAGCAGCCATGCACCGAGGCCCACACCGCGCGGCGGCGACGGGTCGATGTCGTCGCGGAGCATCGCGGCGTCGATGCTGGCCGGCGCGGTGACGGTCAGGGCGCCGTCGGCGAAGTGCACGCTGGCCGCGGCCCGCGTTGCCATCCGGTCGCCCAATGCGGAGCCCGGCAGCTTGCGGAGCAGCTCGGCCGCGACCTGCCGGATCTCGCGGCGCCGGTCGTCGAGCGCGTGCTCGATCAACGCCTCGTCACGCCGGTCGATTCCGGTCTCCAAGGCGCCGAGGAGAAGAACCCGGTCGTGCGGCGACTCGCCGTCGAAGGCCTCGGTGAGCAGGTCGAGCGCCTTCGCGGGGTCGGCAGCGCGCAGCGCCACCAGGTAGGCGAGCCGCTCCCCAGGCGTGCCGGTCTGCCAGTCCTGCGGGTCGGCGGCGGCCGCCTCCCCACCGACGTCGCGGAAGTAGCGCCAATCGTTCTGCCGCTGGGCCAGCCAGTGGCCGCGCCGCCCGGCCACGGCGCCCAACGCCGGCCGCACAGCCGTGTCCCGGCGACCGAGGTCGAGCAGCGTTGGCAGCGTCTCCGGTGGGACGAGCAGCTGGCGCTTGGCAGCCTCGACGAGCCACTGCCCGAGGACCGCCCGCTGGGCAGGCCCACCCCAACCGGTCGCCCCCTCGGTCAGCAGGATGTCGAGCCGCTCGGCGGCGGCCGGTGGCACGATCGGCCGCACCTCCTCGGGCGCGGGCGCGATCGTCGCCCGCCCGGCCAACGGCGTTTCGCCGGCCCGCCGATAGGTCAGCGCCACCGCCGCGGCCTCCAACAACGCCCGAGCGGAACCCCCGGACCCGACCCACTGCCCACCGGCGCCGGGACCGGCTCCCTGATGGCCGACCGCTTCTTCGCGGGCGCCGCCGCCCAACTCAGTCGGCGCCTGCTCGCCCAGTTCTCCCTCTTGGGCGACCTCAAGCTGGCCAGCGGCGCGATGGAGATTGCCGGGGATCGCGATCGAAAGACGATGGCCGCCCCCAATGTCTAGGCGGTCGGCCGACCACGGTCGGCGGGCCGTGCCCACCAGGGCGGCCGACAGCAGATCCGGCGGCAGCTCAGGCGGGCCGCCGGGCGCGACGCGGGGCTCGCCCGGCAGCGCCGGGACATGCCGGCCGTCGGGCCAGGCGGCGAGCGGACGGAAGCCGTTGTGGCCGTATTCGCCGGCCACCACCACCGGTCGCGCGCCCGCGGCCGCCAGTAACCACCACGGGCGGTCGTCATCAGGGTGCAGGGCCAGCGCGTCGCCGGCCGGGTCGACCAGCCGGCCGTCGTCGGTCGGGATGACGTCGGCGAGCAGCATCGGGGTCGACTCGCGCCACGGCTCGGCGGCCACCGCCTGGGCGTGCTCGGCCACCGCGGCCCGGACCGGGACCGCGCCCGTCGGGGCGGCGTAGGCCGGAACAGGCTCCCCGTAGCGGGCCTTGACCAGCGCGCGCCGTGGCACGGCCGCGGGATAGAAGCAGAGTCCGGCGTCGACCACGGTGCCGGGCTCGAGGTCGGCGGGCAGCGTCTGACCAACCGGCGCGAACGCCAGGACCACCGCGAACCGCCCCGTCTGCTCGCCGCGTAGCCAGGTCCGCCGGCTCGTCAGGCGGTCGTCGGCCGTGTCGAACCGGCCCAGCACCTCCCACCGGTCGCGGACCTCGGGCTCGGCCAGCACGTCGTCGGTCGCGACCGGGTAGCCGACCCGGGTGCGGACGGTAGCGGCCAGGCCCGGCGGGAGCTCCGGCAGCCGGCCGTGGGCAACGATCAGCAGCCGGAGCAGCGCGAACTCGCTCAGCAGCCGGTCGGCCCAGTTCGTGCCGACTCCGACCACCCAGCCGAGCCGGCGGACCGCCCCGGCGACCCCGGGCGCCTGGGCGTCGACCAGCCGGGCGGCCATCGTCTGGAACGGGCGGTAACCCGCCTGCTCGGTCGCTGCCAGGCCCTGCTCGATCTGGTCAGCCAGCCAGCGGTCGAGCTCGACCAGACCCGTCTCGACGCGCCCGGCGCGCTGCTGCGCCCGCCGCGCGGCGGCCTCCGGGTCGGCCAGGCCCTCGCCAGGCGCCTTCGGTGAGCGGGTGGCCCGCTGCTCGGCCCGCTGGGCCCGGCCGGCCCGCTCGGCCTGCCACTCCATCGCCCAGTCGGGCGGACCGTCGTCGTCGGGCACGCCGCCGTTGGCCCACCGGAGCAGCAGCCCGAGGGCGTGCTTACAGGGGATCTTGCGGCTCGGGCAGGTGCACCGGTAGGCGGGACCGGTCAGATCGACACATACCTGGTAAGGGCGGGCGCCGGAACCCCGGCAGAGGCCCCAGAGCATGTCGTCGAACCGGCCCTGACCAGCCCAGTGGGCGGACGTGATCAGGCCGCGGCCGCTCTTGGCGGCGCCCTGGTCGGGCGCGAGCGAGAGCACCTTGTCGGGGGACCAGCGTTCGACGGACACGCGCAAACCTTAGAACTCATGTACGACGAAATTTGGTGGCCTGTGGATAACCCCAAGACACCAAACCTTATCCACAGGCCGGGGGTGCGGGCTTCCGTCGCCGACCAGCCCTGCGAGAATCGACCGCGCAACGCCGTACCCCATCGTCGAGGAGAACGACAGCCGTGATCCGTACCCATGATGCCGGAAGCCTGCGTGCCACGGACGCCGGCGGCGCGGTGACCCTGGCCGGCTGGGTGGCCCGCCGCCGTGATCATGGTGGGGTCATCTTCGTCGACCTCCGTGACGGGTCAGGTGTGGTGCAGGTGGTCTTCCGCGAGGAAGACGCGCACCACCTGCGCAACGAATATTGCGTCCGCGTCGAGGGCGAGGTCGCGCGCCGCCCCGCCGGCAACGAGAACCCCGAGCTGCCGACCGGCGAGGTCGAGGTCAACGCGACCGTGCTCGAGGTGCTCTCCGAGGCCGCGCCGCTGCCGCTGCCGGTCGACGACAACGTCGACGCGGGTGACGACATCCGGCTACGCCACCGCTACCTCGACCTGCGCCGCACGGGGCCGGCCAGCGCGCTCAAGCTACGCAGCCGGGCCAACCAGATCGCCCGCCGTGTGCTGCACGACCGCGACTTCAACGAGATCGAGACGCCGACCCTGACCCGGTCGACGCCCGAGGGCGCCCGCGACTTCCTGGTTCCGGTGCGGTTGCAACCCGGCAGCTGGTACGCGCTGCCGCAGTCGCCGCAGCTGTTCAAGCAGCTGCTGATGGTGGCCGGCATGGAGCGCTACTACCAGATCGCGCGCTGCTACCGCGACGAGGACTTCCGCGCCGACCGGCAGCCCGAGTTCACCCAGCTCGACATCGAGATGTCCTTCATCACCCAGGACGACGTGATCGACCTCGGCGAGGCGATCGTCGGCGCCCTGTGGGAGGAGCTGGCCGGTCACCGCATCGAGCGGCCGATCCCGCGGATCACCTGGCACGACGCGATGGCGCGCTACGGGTCCGACAAGCCCGACCTGCGCTACGGCGTCGAGCTGACCGAGCTGACCGACTACCTGCGCGGCACCGAGTTCCGGGTGTTCGCCGGCGCGATCGAGGCCGGCGGCTACGTCGGTGCGGTGGTGATGCCGGGCGGCGCCGCGCAGAGCCGCAAGGAGCTCGACGGCTGGCAGGACTGGGCCAAGGCGCGCGGCGCCCGCGGCCTGGCCTACGTCGTGCTCGACGCCGAGACCGGCGAGGCGCGCGGTCCCGTGGCCAAGAACCTCAGCGCGGGGCACCTCGACGGGCTGGCCGACGCGGTCGGCGCCAAGCCGGGCGACGCCATCTTCTTCGCGGCCGGCGCCGAACGGCGCGAGGCGCAGGAGCTGCTGGGCGCGGCCCGGGTCGAGATCGCCCGCCGGGCCGGCCTGGCCGACCCCGACGCGTGGGCGTTCTGCTGGGTGACCGACGCGCCGATGTTCGAGAAGGACGACGAGGGCGGCTGGACGGCCGTCCACCACCCGTTCACGTCGCCCAACTCGGAGTGGATGGACCGCTTCGAGGAGGCGCCGGACCGGGCACTGGCCTACGCCTACGACATCGTGTGCAACGGCAACGAGATCGGCGGCGGCTCCGTCCGTATTCACCGGGCCGACGTGCAGCGCCGGGTGTTCACGCTGCTCGGCATCAGCGACGAGGAGGCGGCCGACAAGTTCGGCTTCCTGCTGGAGGCGTTCAAGTACGGCCCTCCGCCGCACGGCGGCATCGCGTTCGGCTGGGACCGGGTCTGCATGCTGCTCGCCGGTGCTGACTCGATCCGCGAGGTCATCGCGTTCCCGAAGACGCGGGGCGGCTACGACCCGCTGACGAGCGCGCCGACGCCGATCACGGCGCAGCAGCGGCTCGAGGCCGGCATCGACGCCAAGCCCAAGGGCCCGGCGGCGCACGCGGGCACCGCCGGGGTCGCGGTGCCGGTCGAACACACGCCGTGAGTGGGCGGGCGCCCCGGTGACGGTGCTGGTCGTCGGCGGGAGCGGCTACCTCGGTGGTGAGGTGTGCCGGCTGGCCGTCGCTGCGGGGTCCGCGGTGGTGGCGACCTATCAGCGTGCGCCCGGCGACGTGCCGGGCGTGCGCTGGCAGCGGGTCGACGTCCGCGACCGGGCCGCGGTGGACCGGCTCGTCGACGCGGTGCGGCCGCGGGTGGTGGTCAACACCGTCGGGGTGTACGCCGATTGGGCCGTCACCGCGACCGGTGCCGGGCACGTGGCGGCCTCCGCCGCCCGGATTGGCGCGCGCCTCGTGCACGTCTCGAGCGACGCGGTCCACGGTGGACGGCCCGAGCCGTACCGGGAGGAGGACGACCCGACGCCGGTGTACGCCTACGGCGCGTCGAAGGCGGCGGCCGAGGTGGCGGTGCGGGTGGTGGCGCCGGCCGCGGCGCTCGTCCGGTGCTCGGTGATCATCGGGCCGGATGCCCGGTCGAGGCAGGTCGCGTTCTGCCTCGACGCGCTGGAGCCGGGATCCGAGTTGCGGCTGTTCAGCGACGAGCTGCGCACGCCGGTCGGCGCCGGCGACCTGGCCGCGGCGGTGTTGGAGCTGGCGGCGGGCGACTACGCCGGCGTGCTCAACGTGTCCGGGCCGGAGCCGATGTCCCGGCTCGAGCTGGGCCGGCTGGTCGCGCGGGCCCACGGCCGCGACCCGGCAGCGTTGCGCGGCGCGACCTTGACCGAGATGCGGCTGCACCGCCCGGCGACCGTGGTCCTCGACACGACCCGGGCCCGCGACGTCCTGAAGACCAGACTCCGCCCGCCGTCCGAGATCCTGACCGGCGGCACGCCGAGCTGACCCCGGGTGCCGGGTTCGGCTCTGGCCGCAGGGTCCATCAAGGACAGAGCGAATGGTTGGACCGGGGCTTCACCGGGTCGTTCGCCAGAGACGTAGCCGTTACCTTCGCACCGGGTAGGTGCGTCATCGCCGCGGGCCCTACGTTGCATGCCCCCGGTGTCGAGCCGGGCGGACCGCCGTTAAGCGACCCGCCTCCGCGAGTAGCCAGATCGCTGCGACGAGCGCGTCGGTCCACGGCTCACGGCCGAGGCTAGGCCAGGCCGACCGAGGTCCGGGGGATTGACGACGCGTAGCCGAGGGACGCGTACATCCGGTTCGCCAGGTGGTTGTCGCTCATCACGCCGAGGGCCGCCATGCCGTGTTCCTCGACCAGTCGGCGGGTCACCGCGGCCGTCAGCGCGGCGCCCAGCCCGCGACCGCGGGCGTCCGGGTGCACCGCGATGCCGGCCAGGAAGCCCACCCCGCCTCGGCTGCGGTCCGCCGCGCACGCGACGAGGCGCCCGCCTTCGCGGATCGCCCACCACGCGCGGACGCGGCGGTCGCCGGGCCGGGTCGTCGTCGCCGGGAAGGCGGCGTCGAGCAACGCCGAGATCCCGGCGTCGTCCTCGACCGGGGCCGCGAGCTCCTCGCCTGCCCGCAGCGGTGGGGGAGAGGTCGTCCAGCGGAAGTCCCATTCGTCGCGGACCCGTGCGGCCACCGGCGGTTCCCCGGCGAGGCGCGGCAGGTGCCACCAGCGTGGCGCGTCCGGGGACACCTCGGCCGCCAGGCGGATCGCGGTCGTGGCGGCTACGGCGCCGTCGCCGAGGGCGCACACCGTCGAACCGCCGCGCGTGATCCAGACCACAGTGGACCCGTCTCGGAAGGCGGCGCCGTCGGCTTCGGCGGTGAGGCGGGCGTACGGGTGCGCACCCGTCGCGGCCAGCACCGCGTCGCGGCCGGCGAGGGGTTCAACCATGGCCGCAACGTAACCGATCGATCGTCGAGATTGCCCGCTGACCCGATTGGGTATTGAGCCGGCCACCCCACCCGAACCCCTCGGGCGGAGCCCCCATCAGGAGGATAGAGATGCTCGCCATCGCCGCGGCCATCGTGTTTGGTTTTGCCCTGCTGCTCGACCTGTTCGACACCGACCTGGGCGCGCCGGACCTGTTCAACTGGAACACGCTCGTGCTGATCGGTCTGACGCTGCTCGCCCTGTACTTCGCCGGCGTCGGCAGTGGCCCGCGCAGCGGCACCGGCAGCGGCCGCCGCTTCTACGGCCGCCGTCCCGGTCGCGGCTGACGCCCGGCCTGGGCCGAAGCTGAACGCCAGGTGGAGGCTCGACCTCGACGAAGCCGCCAGCCCCGGCCCAAGCTGACGGGCCAGGCCCGCACGCCGGCACCGGCCGACAGGCTGAAGCCGCGGACGGCGGCGTCATCCGAACACCGGGTGGTCCAGCGCATCTTGCGAAGAACCCCGCGTCGCTCGTACCGGCGCAGGGTTCTTCGCATTTCCGGCACCTGTCTCCCGGCCGGTAGTGTCTTCCTGATGGAGCCCGACGCCCTGTTCTCGGTCGGCGACGGCGGCGGGGTGCGCACCGCACCCCAGCACACCGCCGGCGCTGACGGCTTCGCGGCGCCGGGTGCCGACGCGCCGCTGCCGGTGCGGATGCGGCCCCGGACGATCGACGAGTTGGTCGGGCAGGAGCACCTGCTCGCGCCCGGTGCGCCGCTGCGCCAGCTGGTCAGCGGGTCGACGCCACTCTCGGTGATCCTGTGGGGGCCGCCGGGCAGCGGGAAGACCACTATCGCGCACCTTGTCGCCCAGGCGAGTGACCGCAAGTTCGTGGCGATGTCCGCGCTCAACGCCGGCGTCAAGGACGTCCGCGCCGTGATCGACACCGCGCGGCGGCAGCGGCGGGCCGGCGGCCCGCCGACCGTGCTGTTCATCGACGAGGTGCACCGCTTCTCCAAGACCCAGCAGGACTCGCTGCTCGCGGCCGTCGAGGACCGCACGGTGACGCTGCTGGCGGCGACCACGGAGAACCCGTACTTCTCGGTCATTTCACCGCTTTTGTCCCGGTGTGTTCTGCTGACCCTCCAGCCCCTCGACGAGGCGGCCGTGCGCAGCCTCGTGCGACGCGCGGTCGCGGACGAGCGCGGCCTGGGCGGCGAGGTCACGCTCACCCAGGAAGCAGAAGATCACGTTGTACGCCTCGCGTCAGGCGACGTCCGCAAGGCCCTGACCGCCCTCGAGGCGGCCGCCGGCTCGGCGCTCGCCCGCGGCGCCACCGAGATCGACCTGGCGACCGCGGAGCAGGCGGTCGATGTCGCGGCGGTCCGGTACGACCGGGACGGCGACGAGCACTACGACGTGATCAGCGCGTTCATCAAGAGCATGCGCGGGTCCGATGTGGACGCGTCGCTGCACTACCTGGCGCGGATGCTGGTGGCCGGTGAGGACGCCCGGTTCATCGCCCGGCGCATCGTGATCTTCGCGAGCGAGGACGTCGGCATGGCCGACCCGACGGCGCTGACGGTGGCGACGGCGGCGGCGCACGCGGTGGAGTACGTCGGCCTGCCCGAGGTGCAGCTCAACCTCGCCCAGGCCGTGATCCACATGGCGACCGCGCCCAAGTCGAACAGCGCCACGACCGCGATCGGCGCCGCGCTCGCCGACGTGCGGGCCGGCAAGGGCGGCGGCGTGCCGCGGCACCTGCGGGACGCGCACTACCAGGGTGCGCGGGGGCTCGGGCACGGCAAGGGCTACCAGTACCCGCACGACGACCCGCGTGGTGTGCTGACCCAGCAGTACCCGCCGGACGGGCTGGTCGGGGTCGACTACTACGAGCCCGGCGACCACGGCGACGAGCGTGCGGTGGCCATGCGCCTGCCGACCATCCGCCGGATCATCCGCGGCGAGCGCGGCCGGCGGGGCGCGGCCGGTCCCGACGACGGCGCCGCTTCGGCCCGGTCGGTGGACGACCGCGGTGCGGATGGTGCGGAAACGGTCGACCGTGCGGACGCGCGATCTGCCGACACCGGGGTCGCGGGGGAGCCGGCTGTGGGTGACGCTGTTCCGGCGGAACGCGGCGGTCGACGGTCGCCAGGTGCGACGCGTGACGACGAAGGCGAGGTTGGGTGAACCGGGGTTGCGGGCTGTGTCGCGATCTCGATCCCACCACCGCGCCGGTGTCCCATTGGCGAGGTATGCGGCGGCGCGGTGACGCCACGAGCAGTGAGGTGAACGCGTGAGCGACGATCGGCGCGATCCGCCGGCGGAATCCCGAACGCGATCCCGGCGGCGACGATGGCGGCGAGCCCCACGAGGCTCCGCGCGGTGAAGTGTTCGAGCGGCTTGCGCGCGGGCGTCATCTCCATGGGGCGTTCGTTTACCCGGAAGTCGGCTCGGGCACACCATCCTTGTCGGCGGCGCGCTGGCTGATCGGTTGCCACAGGTCAGGCTCGGCGGGCTCGGGCACGCCGACCCGCAGGCCTTCGAGCTGGGCGGTGAACGCGAGCCCGAAGAAGAACGCGACGCCGGTCAGGTTTGCCCAGATCAGCAGCGCCATGACCCCGGTCAGGGCGCCGTAGGTCTGGTTGAAGCTCTCGGCGAGCGAGACGTAGAGGGCGAGCGTGAGGCTGGTGCCGACCCAGAGCACGGTGGCGATGCCGGCCCCGAACAGCAGCCAGGAGAGCCCGGGCTGGCGCCGCCGGGGTGCGTAGCGGAACAGCGCGGCGATCGGGAACACGGTGAGCACGATGGAGGCGGGCCAGCGGACGATGTCGAACGCGTCGTGGGCCCAGCCACCCCAGCCGTACTCCCGCTGGACCGATTCCCCGATCGGCCCACCGGCGACGAGCATGAGGAAGCCGAGCAGCATGGGCAGGCCGGCGGCGAGGGCGAGCACGGCCGCGCGGACGTACTTGAAGAACGCCGGCCGGTCCCGCTCGACGCCGTATATCCGGTTGGCCCCGCGCTCGACCTGCGACATCGCCATGGTGAGCGCCACGAGGCCGGTGATCAACCCGAGCGCGAGCGCGAGCTCACCGGCGTCCTCGGTGCGTTCGTCGTCGACGAGCAGCTCGCGTACGACGGTGACGCTGGCGCCCGGGGTCAGGGCGATCACCGTGTCCGCGACGACCTTGCCGCCGGACTCGACGCCGAGGTCGGTGGTGAGGCCGGTCAGCGCGATCAGGAAGGGCACGACCGCGAGACAGAGCTGGAACGCGAACGCCCGCGCGTGGCTGAACCCGTCGCCGTAGCGCAGCCGCACGAACGCGTCCCGCAGCAGGTGCCACCCACCGTGCCGACGCAGGGTGTGCCAGGCGTCGTCGGCGGTGAGCTGGTCGGCGGACATCAGTTGGGTTTCCGGAACGATCCGTGTGGAGCTCATTCCCCCGCTTCTCCCCCTGTCATTCCGAGCCCACGAGCCGCTCACCACGCCGCGCGGCGGCGTCGGCGTCATAGGCCAGGTCGTCCGAGCCCTCGGGTCGCGGCACGCAGAGCCAGATGGCGCGGGGCTGGACCTCGACCCGCAGGACCCGCCCGGCGGGGATCACGTCACCATCCATCTCGCGCGGCTGGGGCCGGTTGCTGGTGACCTGGACACGGTGGGCGCGGAAGGTCTCCATCCGGGGCACCCGCCGCCGCCGGCGCAGCACGGCCAGGATCAGGACGGCCCAGTGGCCCATGGTGCGCGGGGTGAGGACGGCGACGTCGAGCCAGCCGTCGTCGGGCTCGGCCTCCTTGAACAGCCGCACACCGCCCTGCAGGCGCCCGACGTTGGCGATGAGCACGGACCGCGCGCGCCGCCGCATCGGCGGGCGGTCGTCGATCCGCACGGAGATGCGCATCGGCCGGTCACGGAGGTGCTTCAGCCCGCCGAAGATGTACGCGAGCCAGCCGATCCGGGCCTTGGTCGTCTCGGAGGTGGACCCGAGCATCTGCGCGTCGAAGCCCATGCCGGCCATGACCGTGAAGTAGCGCTTCTCGTCGCGCCCCTTGACCAGCCCGAGGTCGAGCCGGCGCCGCCCCCCTTCGACGGCGACGGCGATGCCGGCGGCGAGGTCACCGGTGAGCCCCAGGTTGGCGGCGAGGAGGTTGCCGGTGCCGCTGGGCAGCACGGCGAGGGCGGCGTCGGTCCCGACCAGCGCGGACGCGCAGGCCATGATGGTGCCGTCACCGCCGCAGGCGAAGACCACCTCGGCGCCGGCCTCGACCGCGGCACGGCTCTGCCCCCGCCCGGGATCCTCGCGGGTGGTCTCGTACCACTCCGGCGCCGGCCAGCCGGCTTTCGCCAACGCTTTCCCGAGCACAGCACGGAGCTCGTCGGGATCCTCCAGCTTGGCCGGATTGACCACGACGGCCGAGCGCACGCCGGACCTGCTCACATCCACGCAGGAAAGTGTGCAGGACCGCAACGATTTCGGCGACCCAAGCAACCCCGGGGTGGTCACCGGCACCCGCCGGGCACGGCCTCGGCCGACGCCGATGAGGGCTCGCCGCTGACGACGACCAACGCTCGCGGCGACCTTCGCATGCCGAGGCTCGTTCGCCACGGGCCGGCCAGGGCGCGGACGCAAGCCAGGCGGCTGTCGCCGCTGATGAGTGCTCGACTCCGAGGGCAGGTCGGCGGCGGCGATCAGCGCCGGCACTCGACCGTCGACTACATAAGCGCTCGCCGCCTGGTCAGGCCAGACGTAGCGCGGCGCCGTCAGATCGAGGCGGTCGCTCGCGCTTTTGCCCTGATTCACCCACACGATGGATCGCGACATCCCCACGCCCGCCGCACCCCGATACCAGTGTTCGGTCGGCTGCTCCCGCCCGTTCACGGGCATGGTGCCGCGCCGGTCGGGTGCCTACGATGATCACGAATTGCTGGCGGGAAGGGGTTTCCGTGGGCGTGCGTACGGTGTCGCGTGCCGGGTCGATGGGCGTCGTCGGCGGTGCCTACCTGCTCGCGCTCGGCGTGGCCTATGCGGTTGTGGTGCTGGCGCCTCCTTCCTGGCATCCGTTGCTCACCGCGTTCGTCGCGGACCTGGTCGCGACCTTGCTGATCTTCGGCCTGTCGATGGTGCTCGACAACGCGAGCCTCTACGACCCGTACTGGAGCGTCGCCCCACCCGTCATCGCCGCCTGGTGGGTCGTCGCAGCCGACACCGGCGACGGCGTGCGGCAGGCCGTCGTGCTCCTGCTGATCACGGTGTGGGCGGTGCGGCTCACCGCCAACTGGGCGTACGGCTGGGCCGGCCTGCACCACGTCGACTGGCGCTACCGGCAGCTGCGCGCCACCCGCGGCCGCGTGCCCTGGTGGCTCGTCAACCTCGGCGGCATCCAGCTCATGCCCACGCTGGTCGTCTTCCTCGGCCTGCTCTCCGTCTGGCCCGCCCTCGCCGGATCACGCCCCTTCGGTCTGCTCGACGTGGTAGCCACCGCCCTGACCGCCGGCGCGATCGCGCTCGAGGCCGTGGCCGATCTGCAGATGCACCGCTTCGCGGCCGCGGCGGACAACCGCGGCCGCATCCTGGCGACCGGGGTCTGGCGGCGCACGCGCCACCCCAACTACCTCGGTGAGATCGCGCTCTGGTGGGGGTTGTGGATCTTCGGGGTCGCCGCCGCCCCCACGTGGTGGTGGACCGTGATCGGGCCCCTCGGCATGGTCGTGCTTTTCAAGGCCGCGAGCATCCCGCTGATGGACCGCCGGTCGCTGGACCGCCGCAGCGGCTATGCGGACCACATGCGCGAGGTGCCGGCGCTGCTTCCCCGTCTGCGCTGACCGCGTCGCCACGTCACATCACCGCACCGAACGCACGCCGCAACCGCTGCTGCTGAGGGCCATCGCCCCACGGACCGCCGTCGCCACCCCGGGTGGCCATCTCGATATCCATGCAAGCAGATTAGAACGTACGTACGACAGTTTTGGTCGGCGTTGACACGCAGCCAAACGGCTGCCTATGGTGGAAGGGCAGCCAGACGGCTGCATATGAGGTGGGAGTCAGTGGACCTGGTTTTCAAGGCGTTGGCCGACCCGAGCCGCCGCCAGTTGCTCGACTCGTTGAACGCGCGCAACGGGCAGACGCTGCGCGAGCTGTGCGCCGGGCTCGACATGGCGCGCCAGTCGGTGAGCAAGCACCTCGCGGTCCTGGAGGCTGCCGAGCTGGTCACGACGGCCCGGCGCGGCCGGGAGAAGCTGCACTACCTCAACGCCGCGCCGGTCAACGCGATCGCCGACCGCTGGATCAACCGCTACGACCGCGGGCGCGCGCAGGCCCTCGCCGACCTCAAGACCGCATTGGAGCAGACCCCGATGAGCACGTCCGACTTCGTCTACACGACCTACGTCAACACCACGCCGGAACGCCTCTGGCAGGCGCTGACCGATCCGGCATTCACCAAGCGTTACTGGGGTACGGAGTTCGAGACCGACTGGTCCCCCGGCTCCCCGATGGTCTGGCACGCCGAGGGCGCCCGGATCGCCGACCCGGAGCAGGTGGTCGTCGAGTCCGACCCCTACCGGCGGCTGTCGTACACCTGGCACACCTTCACCACCGAGTGGGCCGAGGCATCGGGCATCGCCGAGGCCGACCGCGCGGCGTTCGCCGCCGAGCCACGGTCCACGGTGACCTTCGAGCTGGAGCCCGCCGGGCCGGCCGTGAAGCTGACGGTGATCCACAGCGGTTTCGCCCCAGACGGCGCGGTGCGTAAGGCCATCGACAGCGGCTGGCCGCAGATCGTCGCGGGCCTCAAGACCCTCGTCGAGACCGGCGAACCACTGGTCATGGCCTGACGTCGTCAACCAGAGTTGACAAGCGGCCTCCTGTCAACGTAGATTGACGTCATGAGTCAGGCAGTAGACCTCGCCGCAGCCGCCAGCAGCACCGACCCGAAGGTCGGCCTGCGCGCGGTGTTGGCCCTGCGCCGTCTCCTGGAGAGCCTGGAGACGGTGCAGGTCGACAACGCGCGGGCGCAGGGGTGGTCGTGGCAGGACATCGCCGCCGCGCTCGAGGTGAGCAGGCAGGCGGTACACAAGAAGCACGCCGGGCGTCCGGTCGTGCGACCGTCACAGGAGGCGTGATGTTCGAGCGGTTCACCGACCGGGCACGAGCGGTGGTCAAGGGCGCCGTGGCCGAGTCGCGCACGCTGCGGCACGACAAGGTGGGCACCGAGCATCTGCTGCTCGCGATGCTCGACGAGGAACGCGAGAGCGGCGGCGGCATCGCCGGTCGGGTGCTCCGCGACGCCGGTGTCACCGCGGCCGACATCCGCGCCCGGATCGAGTCGCACGTGGGCCAGGGCCCACGATCGCTCGGTGACGCGGACGCCGAGGCACTAAGGCAGATCGGAATCGACCTGGAAGCGGTACGCCGAAAGGTCGAAGAAGCCTTCGGCGAAGGCGCCCTGAGCCGCCCACCGGCCCGCCCGCACTCCCGCGGCCTGTTCGGTTTCCGCCGGCGCCGCTACTACGCGGCCGGCCCGTTCTCGCCGCGCGCCAAGAAGGTGCTGGAGCTGTCACTGCGGGAAGCGATCCGCTTGAAGCACAAGCACATCGGCACCGAGCACGTCCTCCTGGGCCTGCTCCGCGAGGGCGAAGGTCTCGGGGTGATGGTCCTCGCCGAGTCGGGCGTGGAGGTCGACGACCTGCGCCGCCGCGTGATCGAGGAACTGCGCGCCGCGGCGTAACGCGCCTGGATCGCGGTGGGTCGGGCCGTCGCCCAACCCACCGCACGTGGACGAGACAGCGCCGCACCGCGGGGTGCGGCAGCACCGAGCGAACAGCCCCCGAGCGGTTGCGGATCAGACAAGGCGGGCAAGGCCGAAGCCGGCGCAAACGAGGCCGGCAAGGGCTGAGGGCAGCACACCCGGAGGCCGGCAAGGACTGACGCTGACGCGCCACCGGCTAACGCGGCAAGGGCCAGCGCGCACGGGACTGGCAAGGGCGGCGAACTGAGCCCCGCGGCGTGCGAAGCAGCCAGGCGGATTCGGCCCGAGGTCATACGCACCCGCGGCCGCGCAGGCGGAAATTGGTCGCCGGGCGGCATACACTGGTGGCGTGAGGATTCAGTGCACGCGATTTAGCTGCCCCCGGGTGACCGGTGGGTTGTCTGTCGTGCGCTGATCCGTGCCGCGTCCCGCGGGTGCGGGAGACCACGAAACCCCCGGTCCAGCCGGGGGTTTTCCGTTTCCACCAGTCTCCCCTTCGCCCGTGAGGAAACCGTCATGTCCTACCTGAGCCCTGCCCAACTCCAGGCTGCCCTGGCCCAACGCGACCTAGCCGACCCCACCGCCGGCGAGCACGCCGTCCAGCATGTCGTGGACAAGATCGAGAGCGCGCTGCACAAGCGATGGGGCATACCCGTGCGGCGTGACCCCGGCCCCCGTATCGTGTCGGTCGCCGACAACTACGACCGCCTGCGGTACGGCGCGGCCGACGTCACGCGGGATCGCCGGTACAGCCGATACGTCGACGAAACAAGCATGTTGCGATCCCACACCACCGCCCGGATACCCGCTCTGCTCGACCGGATGGAAGAACAGGACGTCCTGCTCAGCGTCCCCGGCATCACCTACCGCCGCGACGTCATCGACCGCCAGCACGTCGGTGAGCCGCACCAGCTCGACCTCTGGCGCATCAGCACCAACGGAAAACTCACGAACGACGATCTGACCGCCATGATCAGAACAGTCGTCGACGCGGTCCTGCCCGGCAGGAAGGTCGAGACACCGACGAGCCCGCATCCCTACACACTGGACGGACGCGAGATCTACGTCGACGGTGTCGAGATCGGCGAGTGTGGCCTCGCCCATCCAGAGGTGCTTCCGAACGGGGCCACCGGCCTGGCGATGGGGCTCGGGCTCGATCGGATCACCATGCTGGTCAAGGGAATCGACGACATCCGGCTGCTGCGCGCCGCGGACCCGCGGGTGGCCGACCAGATGCGCGACCTGAGCCCGTACCACCCGGTGTCCGCCATGCCCGCCACCAACCGCGACCTCTCCCTGGCCGTCGCCGGCGACCGCGACGCGGAACAGCTCGGCGACCGCGCCCGCGCCGCCCTGGGCGACGACGCCGCGGCCATCGAGGAGATCGAGGTCCGGAGCGAGACCGCCTACGCGGACCTGCCGGATTCGGCCCGGCGACGGATGGGGCTGCGGCCCGGACAGAAGAACGTCCTGCTCCGCCTCGTCCTCCGCGACCTCGACCGCACCCTGGACGCGACGGAGGCCAACGAGATCCGCGACCGGGTCTACGCCGCCCTCCACGAGGGCGGCGAGCACGAGTGGGCCGCCCGCTAGGGCAGCACGGACGGCAGGTCGAACACCGACGACAGCCGGGAGCCCGGCGGCACCGACGGATGCCGTGCCGCCGGGTCGATCAGGTACGACCGGATGCCGAGCGCGCGCGGCCCGAAGTAGTCCGCGGCCGGGTTGTCACCGACGAACACCGCCGCCGGCGCGTCGATGGAGAGCCGCGCCAGCGCCGCCTCGTAGATGGCCGCGGCCGGCTTGCGGACGCCCACCTCCACCGACGTGACGACCGCGTCGAACAGGTCCGCGACGCCCATCGCCGCCAGGTGGCCCGGCACCAGGTCGGGCTCGTGCGTGTTGGACACGACCGCCAGCCGGTGCCGCGACGCCAACGACGAGAGCAGCGGCGCGAGACCCGGCAGGTAGCGCACGCCCGCGTTCCACTCCGCGATGTAGACGTCGACGAACGCCGCCAGGTCGGCCGGCGACGCGTCGGGCAGGAAGGACCCGGCGACGTCCAGCATCGAGAACTCCCGGTGCGAGGCGGCGCACCGCTCCTCCCACGCCATCCACGCCGCGTCCCACCGCACCAGGAACTCGTCGGGCGACATGGCCGCCATGGCCGCCGACTTCACCGGCGTACGCGCGTGCCCGTCGTCGTAGTCGACCAGCGTGCCGAAGAAGTCGAACAGGATGTGCGTCACCCGGCGGGAACCGCCGAGGTCGGCTCGACCCCCTCCTCGGGATCGATCGGCAGGACGACGTGGAACCAGGTCTCGCCCGGCTTCGAGTCGACCCGGATGTCGCCGTGGTGCTTGTTGACCACGATCCGGTAGGAGATGTCGAGCCCGAGCCCCGTGCCCTCGCCCACCGCCTTGGTGGTGAAGAACGGCTCGAAGATCCGCGGCCGCACGTCCTTGGGGATGCCGGGCCCGGTGTCGCCGATCGACACGACCAGGTTGTCGCCCTCGCGGGACGTGCGGACCGTCAGCGTGCCGGACTGGCCCATCGCGCTGATCGCGTTGTCGATCAGGTTGGTCCACACCTGGTTGAGCTCGGCCGCGTACGCCGGGATGTCCGGCAGCGTGCGGTCGTATTCCTTGACCAGCTTGATCCCGTCGGGGAACTTGGCGTGCAGCATCACCAGCGTCGCGTGCAGCAACTCGTGCACGTTGACCGTCTGATGCGGCGCCCGGTCGAGCTGCGAGTATTGCTTCGCGGCGGCGACCAGCGACGAGATGCGCGTGACCGACTCGTCGATCTCGGTCATCAGCTGCTCGGTGTCGAGCGTGTAGGTCAGCCAGCGCAGCGCGTTCTCGAAGTTGTCAGGCCCGATCTCGCCGCGGACCTTCTCCAGGAACTCGGTGTCGACCGCGCCGGAGACCAGCGTCGGGGCGATGTCCCAGGCGCCGGTGATGTCGTGCTGCTCCAGCCAGTCGCCGACCTCGTCCTCGGCGTCGCTGGTCTGCATCGGGGTCAGCTCGGGCGCGCTGGCGGCCCGCTTGATCGCCTCTTCCTGCAGGCCGACCAGCGCGTGCAGGCGCGTGCCGTCGATCCGGCCGTCGGCGATCAGGGCGAGCTTGTGCCGCATGCCGGTGAACCGGGTGCGCAGCACCGAGGTCGCCCGCACCGCCGCCGCGGCCGGGTTGTTGAGCTCGTGGGTCAGGCCCGCCGACAGCGAGCCCAGCGCCAGCAGCCGCTCGCGCTCGCTGACCATCGTCTGCATGGAGCGCATGCCGAAGAACAGGCCCTCGAGCAGGTGCATCGCCATCGGGAACCAGTCGCGCAGCGCGCTGGCCAGCTCGTCGGCGGGCAGCTGGTAGACCTCGACGTCGGAGATCGCGACCATGCTGTTGAGGTAGATCTGCGGGATCTTCTCGATGTACGCCTGCGTCGCGCCCGCGTACGCCCCGACCTGGTCGGTCCGGGTCGTCTCGATCTCGTCGCCGTGCACCTTGCGGCGCAGCGCCACCGTGCCGCTGAGCAGGACGTAGAAGCAGGTCGCCTCCTCGCCCTCGCGGTAGACGGCGGTGCCGCCCGCGTAGTGCTCGACGGATCCGTGGCTGGCGAGGAAGTCGAGCTGCTCGGCGTCGAGCTTCTCGAACAGGAACAGCTTGCGCAGTTCGGCCGGGGACAGCCGGTCGCCTTCGGCGTGCCCGGCTAGTTCGGTGCTCATTGTGCCTCCAGATAACGGTGCACCAGGGAGATGGCCATCGCGCCCTCACCCACCGCGGATGCCACCCGTTTGACCGAGTCGGAGCGAACGTCGCCCGCGGCGAACACGCCGGGGACGCTGCATTCGAGGTGGTACGGGTCGCGTGGCATGGTCCAGCCGACCGGGCGGCTGCCGCCGGCGATCAGGTCGGGCCCCGTGATCACGAAGCCGTGGTCGTCACGGGTGATCACGCCGTCGAGCCAGTCGGTGCGTGGCTCGGCGCCGATGAAGATGAACAGCCACGACGTGTCGACGGGTCGGGTCGACCCGTCGCGGGTGTCGCGCAGCACCAGCCGCTCGAGGTGCTCGTCACCGTCGGCCTCGCTGACCTCGGTGTAGGAGTGGACCTCGATGTTGTCGTGACTCTCGATCTGGTCGATCAGGTAGCGCGACATGGTGCGGGTCAGCCCGTCGCCGCGGACCAGGATGTGCACCTTGCGCGCGTAGCGCGAGAAGTAGACGGCCGCCTGGCCGGCGGAGTTGGCGCCGCCGACGATGTAGACGTCCTGCCCGGAACAGCTCGGCGCCTCGGTGGCCGCCGAGCCGTAGAACACGCCCCGCCCGCGGTAGTCGTTGAGGCCGGGCGCGTCGAGCATGCGGTAGGAGACACCGGTGGCGAGGACGACCGAGTGCGAGGCCACCTCGCTGCCGTCGCCGAACTTGAGCACGCGGGTCGTGCCGCGCACGTCGAGCTCGACCGCCTCGCGGGTGGTCAGCAGCTCGGCGCCGAACCGCACCGCTTGGCGGCGGGCCCGCTCGGCGAGCTGCGCGCCGGAGACCCCGTCGGGAAAGCCCAGATAGTTTTCGATCCGGCTGCTCTGCCCGGCCTGCCCGCCGGTGGCGTGCCGCTCGACCAGCAGCGTGCGCAACCCCTCGGACGCGCCGTAGACCGCCGCGCCGAGCCCTGCCGGGCCGGCGCCGACGACCACGAGGTCGTAGAAGTCCTTGGCCGGCGTCGTCGACAGCCCGACGTGGGTGGCCAGGTCGCCCTCCGTGGGTTGGACCAGCGACTTGCCCTCGGGCGTGACCACCAGCGGCACGTCGGTCTCCTCGACACCGGCCGCCGCGAGCAGCCGCGCACCTTCCGGCTCGTCGGACAGGTACCACCGGTAGGGGACCAGGTTGCGGGCCAGGAAGTCGCGGACCTTGAACGACGGCGCGGACCAGCGGTGGCCGACGACGCGGGTGACCGTGGCGGTCGCCTCGGGCGTCGACGTCCACGCGTCGAGCAGCGAGTCGAGCACCGGATAGAGCTTCTCCTCCGGTGGGTTCCACGGCTTGAGCAGGTAGTGGTCGAGATCGACCCGATTTATCGCGTCGATCGCGGCGTCGGTGTCGGCGTAGGCCGTCAGCAGCACCCGCCGGGCCCGCGGGAACAGGTCCATCGCCGCTTCGAGGAACTCGATGCCGTTCATGTGCGGCATGCGGAAGTCGGCGAGCAGGACCGCCACCTGGTCGCCGCGTAGCTTGATCTCCTTGAGCGCGTCGAGCGCCTCGGCCCCCGAGTTGGCGCGAACGACCCGGTAACGCTCGCCGTATTGACGGCGCACGTCACGGGCGACGGCCCGGGAAACCGCAAGGTCGTCGTCAACGGTGAGGATCGCCGGATTCGCCATGCCACCAATGAAAGCACTAGTCGGTACAGGTCTGTCGCCGCCTGTGGACAGCGCCGCGCGTCGTTGACCGGATCAGTCCGCCAGCGGACGGGATCCGGCCTTCCGCGACGGCCGGCGCCAAGGCGACGATCGGGACATGAACCGCACACTCTTCGTCATCGACGTCCAGGAGTCCTTCCGCCAACGAGAGATCTGGCGCGCCGGCTCCAATCCCGACCTCATCCCCAACGTCAACCACCTGGTTGAAAATTTCCGCGCGAGCGGCGATCTGGTGATCTGGGTGCTGCACAGCGAGCCCGGCACCGGCGGCGTCTTCGACCCCGCGAACGGCCACGTCCGCCTCCTCGACGGCATCATCGCACCGCGCCCGACGGAGCCCACGTTGATCAAGACCTCGCACAACGTCTTCACCACCACCAACGCGGGCCAGATCCTCACCGAGCGGCGCATCTTCGACGTGACCGTCTGCGGCATCCGCACCGAGCAGTGCGTCGAGACCACGGCCCGGGTCGGCGGCGATCTGGGGTACGCCGTCACGTTCGTCACGGATGCGACGCTTACGTTCCCGATCCCCCACCCCGACGCCGCGGCCCACAGCGTCGATGAGATCCTCGCCGACCCGCGCACGCTCGGCGTCGAAGCGATCGTCGAGCGCACGGAGCGTGTTCTCGACGGCCGCTTCGCCGCCATCCGCAGCACCGCCGACGTGACCGGTGCGGCGCTCGTGGCATCATGACCGGATCGTGACCACCGTCGGCTTCCTGCTCGTGCCCGGCCTGCACCTGCTCGACCTGGCCGGGCCCGCACAGGTGTTCTCCACCGCCCGCGACCTCGGCCTCGGCTACGCGCTGACCTACGTCGCCGAGCAGGCCCAGGTGCCCACCGCGCAGGGCCTGCCGGTGCACGCCGACACCGCCCTGCCCAGGCTCGGCCGCACCGACCTGCTGCTCGTGCCGGGCTGGCGCTCGCCGACGCTGCGCGGCACGGGCCGGCTCACACCCGAGACGCTCGCCTGGGTCGCCGCGCACCACCAGGCCGGCGGGACGGTCGCCAGTGTCTGCTCGGGCGCCGACGTGCTCGGCCGGGCCGGCCTGCTCGACGGCCGGCGCTGCACGACCCACCACGGCCTCCAGGACGAGCTGGCCCGGCGCTACCGGCGCGCGACGGTGGTCCGCGACGTGCTCTACGTCGTCGACGGCCGGGTGGTCACCTCCGCCGGCATCGCCAGCGGGATCGACCTCGCGCTGCACCTGATCGCGGTGCGGCACGGCCCGGCGGCCGCGGCCAGGATCGCCCGCGAGATGGTCGTCTACGCGCGCCGCAACGGCGACGAGCACCAGAGCAGCGCGATGCTGCGGCACCGCGGCCACCTCAGCGACGTCGTGCACAAGGTCCAGGACCTGATCGACCAGCGGTACGCGGAGCGCCTGCCGCTGGTCGATCTCGCCGGCGCCGGCGGTGTCAGCGAACGCACGCTGACCCGGCAGTTCAGCCAGGCCACCGGCCTGACGCCGTTGGCCTACCAGCAGGCGCTGCGGCTCGAACGGGCCGAGCACCTGATCGGCCACGGCAGCACGGTGCAGGCCGCGGCCCGAGCGGTGGGCTTCGACGACGCTCGGATGCTGCGCCGCCTACGCGCCCGGGGCTGAGATCGTCTCCGGGTACTTGATGCCCGCCCCCGTGTTGAGCACGACCACCTCGTCGTCGCCCGCCAGCCAGCCGCGGTCGCGCAGCTTGCGCGCGGCGGTCAGGCAGGCCGCGCCCTCGGGACAGAGCAGCAGCCCCTCCCGCTCGCCGAACGCCCGCAGGTCGCCGAGGATCTCCTCGTCGTCGACCGCGATGGCCGTGCCGTCGGTCGCGGCCAGCGCGTCCAGGATCAGCTCGTCGCCGAGCGGTGCCGGCACGGTGATCCCGAACGCGACCGTACGCGCGTCGGCCCACGGCTCCGCCCGCCGCGCACCGGCGTCGAACGCCCGCACGATCGGCGCGCAGCCGGTCGACTGCACCGCGACCAGGCGGGGCAGCCGGTCGCCGATCCAGCCCAGCTCCCGCAGCTCGCCGAGGGCCTTGTGGATGCCGATCAGCCCGACCCCGCCTCCGGTCGGATAGATGATCACGTCGGGCACCCGCCAGCCGAGCTGCTCGCAGATCTCGTACCCCATCGTCTTCTTGCCCTCGAGCCGGTACGGCTCCCGCAGCGTCCCGGCGTCGAAGATGTCGCCGCCCGACGCGGCGATCAGGTCGGCGACCAGCCGGCCCGCGTCGTTGATCAGCCCGTCGACCAGGATCAGCTCCCCGCCGGCCGCGACCACCTCGTTGCGGGTGATCACGGGTGCGCCCAGCGGCATCGCGATCGTCGAGCGGAGCCCGCCGCGGGCCGCGTAGGTCGCCCAGGCCGCGCCCGCGTTGCCGTTGGTCGGCATCGCGACGTGCCGGGCGCCGAGCTCGCGGGCCCGCGAGACGCCGACGGCCGCGCCGCGCGCCTTGAACGAGCCGGTCGGCACGAGCCCTTCGTCCTTGACGAGCAACCGGTCCAGGCCGATCGCGGCGCCGTAGCGGTCGGCCGGCCACAGCGGCGTCCAGCCCTCCCCCAGCGTCACCCGGTGCGCGTCGTCCCGCACCGGCAACAGCTCGCGGTAGCGCCAGAGGTCGGCGCCCCGGCCCGCCACCACGGCGGGCGTGACGGCGGCCCGGACGGCGTCGAGGTCGTAGCGGGCCAGCAAGGGCGAACCGCACCCGCACAGGTTGGTCAGCACCCCCGCGTCGTGCCGGCGACCGCAGCGGGGACATTCGAGATCGGTGAGGAACACCCGCTGATTCTGCGCTATCGCGCGACGGCGGTACGCAGGCGTTGCGGCTGGGGTTCCGGTGCGGCCACGGCGTCGGGGCGCACCAGGTGCCGCACGGCGTGGGCCCGCTCGTGCGCGGCGATGGCCTCGGCCCGCAGGCTGCGCGCCGCCGCGGCCGCGGACTCGGCCGCCGTCCAGGCGATCCGTTCCGCGCGGGCGGCGGCGCGCTCGGCGTCGCGCAGGGTGTCGCGGATCGCCCGGCGCAGCATGGCCTCCTGCTCCGCGGGATGCCGGCGCGGGTCCCAGCCGTTGCGGTGTGCGAGCGCGTCGTTGAGGTCCAACAGGGACAGTTCATTGTGGGCACACGCGGACATCGCGGCCCGGTGCAGCCAGCGCTCGCGGTCCGCGTACTCCTGCGGGGTCTGCGGTGTGACCGGGCTCGGCAGCAGGGCCGCAGCGGTCATCCGGCGGGCGATCGTGTCCGCCGACTCGTACGCCACCCACGCCTGCTCGGCGGTCTCCTGGGCCGTGACCCAGGCGTCGTGGTGGCGTTGCGCCGTGGCCTCGGCGCGTGCGGCCGCGACGGCGACCTCATCGGCGTAGCGGACCAGCTCGGCCGCGGCCTCGGCCCGCTGGTGCCGGCGGATCCGGGCGGCGCGCAGCCGCGTGCGCAGCGGACGACGCTTCGGGCCGCGCGGCCCGACCAGACGCAGTCCGACAAGCGCCAGAACCGAGAGACCGAGCAGGACCGACCAGATGACAGCGGCGCGTGGCACGCCGACGAAGAAGAGCTGCAGGGCTGTTTCCATGTGACACCTCACCGGAGGGCTGGAGGGGACGACGACGGGTGCCGAGCGGTGCTCAGCGGGCGGCGGTGTCGTCGATCGCCGGTGGGGCGCGCGGTGTCGAACGCTCGGGGTGTGCCGCGACGAGCGGGCGGTCCGCCGGGGGCGCGATCGGGGCCGGGTCGGTGGTCACGACCGCGTCGACGGCCGGCGCGGCGTTCTGAGGTGCTTGCGCGTCGGCGACGGCCGGGCGCTCAGGGGTGCTGGCGGCCGCCGCGGGCGGCGCCGCGATGGCGGTCTCCGGCGCGGCGGTCGCGGACACGCCGATGCCTACGGCCAGCGCCAAAGCGGCCAAACCAGTCAGAACCCGCACAGATGACCGCACCATCCGCCGCAAGGGCCGGATCAGCACGTCAGGAAGCACCTGGCCAACCTACCTCGTCCGCCCCAAGAAGGCACGATACGGTCATCACGCCCGTCGATCGCCGTGCCATCGCCGGGATGCCATTTCGGCGCGTTGTTGGCAAGCTGTGCGGGTGCGGTCCCAACAGGTCCTGGACGGGCGTTACCGGCTCGACGATCGCCTCGGTGCAGGCGGCATGTCGGTCGTCTGGCGCGCCCACGACCTCGTGCTGCAGCGCCCGGTGGCGGTCAAGGTGCTGGCCAACCGGCACGCCGTCAGCGTGGCCGCCCGCCAGCGGATCCGGGCCGAGGCCCGGGCCGCCGCCCGGCTCTGGCACCCGCACGTGACGGGCGTCTTCGACTACGGCGAGGCCACGGACGGCGGCGCCAAGGTGCCCTACGTGGTGATGGAGCTGCTGCCCGGCCGCACGCTGGCGCAGCGGCTCGAGGACGGGCCCCTGCCGCCGCGGGTCGCCCTGCGTACCCTCTCGGAGGTCGCCAGCGCGTTGGCCGCCGCGCACGCGCAGGACCTGGTGCACCGCGACGTCAAGCCCTCCAACGTGATGTTGACGCCGTCCGGCGCGAAGGTCGTCGACTTCGGCATCGCGGCGGTGGTCGGCCGCGACGAGCTCGAGTCCGACGGGCTGCTCCTCGGCACGCCGGCCTACCTCGCGCCCGAGCGGCTCACCCTCGGCCAGGTCTCCCCCGCGTCCGACGTGTACGCGCTCGGCCTGCTGATCTACCGCGCGCTGACCGACCGCCTGCCCTGGGAGGCCGACACCACGACCCAGATGATCGACGCGCACGTGTACGTCGAGCCCGACCCGCTGCCGCCCATCCCGGACATCCCGGCCGAGGTGAACGCGATCTGCGACCGGTGCCTCGCCAAGGAGCCCGCCGACCGGCCGTCGGCCGCCGAGGTGGCGACGGTGCTGGCCGGCGCGGCCGGAATCGTGCCACCGCAGCTGGACAACGACCCGGCGCTGGCCGGCCTGGTGGCCGCGATGGACGCCACCACCCAGGCCGCCGCGGCCGCCGCACCGGTGACGGCGGACGTCGTCGACACCGGCCGGCCCGCGGTCGACCCGGAGCTGACCACGGAGGTCGTGCGCGCGGCACCGGCCCGCCGGCCCGACCGGCGACGGCGCACGGCGCTGCTGACCGCCGCGGGCGCCGCGCTGGTCGTTGGCGCGGTCGTGGCGGCGCTGGTGGTGCCTGATGACCCGCCGACGGGCATCGCGGGCGGCGCGGGTGCGTCGGTCACCCCGGCGGTGACGACCTCGGCACCACCCGATCCGAGTCCGACCCGCGGGACCCCGACGCGGAACACCCCGACCGGCGGCGACGACCAGGGCACGGCGGGGTCCGGCAACTCCACCACGGACGGCGACGGCGCGGGCGGGGCAGAGGCGACCCGCGACTCGAACCCGGGCTCCGGTTCAGGTTCCGGCTCGGACCCCGGCACCGGCGACGGCGGTGGCGGCGAGACCGAGGCGCCCGACCCCGGCCCCACGCCCGGCCGTTCCGTCCAGCTCGGCGTGCTCGGCATCGGCGTCACCGCGCGCTGCGTCGGCGACCAGGTCGAGGTGCTCGAGCCCGCCGACCACCGGTCGGGTCCGCAGAACCGGGTCACCATCACGGTGCTCGCCGCCAGCGTCACCCTGGCCTGCCGCAACGGAATGCCGAGCGTGATCTGAGGCTCAGCGCCCGGCGGCCAGGGCCGTGATGCCGTCGCGGTAGGTCGGATACCGCGGCTCCCAGCCCAGCTCGTCGCGCGCCGTCCGGTTGGACAGGTGCGCCACCGTGGTCAGGAACGCGTGGAGGTACGGCCCCACCGCCCGGATCACCCACAGCGGCACGGTCATCGGCTTGGGCGTGCCGGACCGCTCCGCCAGGAACCGCACGTGGGCGGTCATCGAGGCCGGCTCGTCGTCGACGATGTGGTACGCCGCGCCGGGCCGGCCGCGTTCGAGCGCCGCGACGGTCGCCGTGCCCGCGTCTTCGAGGTGGGTCCACGGCAGCACGCCGCGGACCCGCTCCGAGACGACCGGCAGCGCCCGCTTGCGCAGCATCGCGACGATCGCGTCGGTGCCACCGCCGCCGTACCCGGGACCGTAGAGCGCGCCGAACCGCAGTGACACGCCCTCGACGCCGGCGGTGTGGAACGCCTCGTGCTCCTTGACCCGGAAGCCTTCGAGGTGGCGTTCCAGCGCGGCGGTCCGGCCCGGCGGCGCCCACGGGGTGTTCGACTCCGTGATGACGCGGTCGCCGAAGTCGCCGTACCCGTAACCGAAGTGCATGGACTCGACGACCAGCCGGCGGGCGCCGACGGCCTGGACCGCCTCGACGAAGTTGCGGGTCCCGCGCACGCGCAGGGCGTCGGTGGCGGTCATGTCGGAGTGCCGCATCGGCGGCTTGCGCAGTGCGGTCGCCGCGTGCACCGCCGCGTCGGCGCGCTGGCCGTCGACCGCGCGCAGCAGCCCGTCGCGGTCCATCAGGTCGGCGACCACCGGCTCGACGCCGTCCGCGCGCAGCCGCTGCGCGCCGCCGGGCGACCGGGTCACCCCCACCACCTCGTGCCCGGAAGCGGTCAGCGCGGCCGCCATGTGCCGACCGAGAACGCCGGATGCCCCCGCCAACAGGACTCTCATCACTGTCTCCCTTCAACGACGTACACCGGAACAGTAAAGTCGGTCGGGTGACCAAGGAGCTCGATCTGGACCTCGGTGGCGGCCAGAACCTCCACGTCTACGACACCGGCCGACCCGCACCGCTCACCGTCTTCTGGCACCATGGCACGCCCAACCTCGGCGCGCCGCCCGTGCCGCTGCTGCACGAGCACGTCCGCTGGGTGTCCTACGACCGGCCCGGCTACGGCACCTCCACGCGGGCGCCGGGCCGCGACGTGTCGTCAGCCGCGCGCTACACCACGGCGATCGCCGACCAGCTCGGGCTCGAGCGGTTCGCGGTGGTCGGCCACTCCGGCGGCGCGCCGCACGCGCTGGCCGTCGCCGCGCTGCTGCCGTCGCGGGTGACCGCGGTCGTCATCGGGTCGAGCCTCGCGCCGTGGGGTGCGGACGGCCTCGACTGGTTCGGTGACATGGCACCCGGCGCCGCGGCGTCGCTGCACGCCGCGCTGGCGGGCCGCGCGGCCCGCGAGTCCTATGGGGAGCACCCGTCCGACGACCCGGACATCGGCTTCTGCGACGCGGACGAGGACGCCCTCGCGACCGACTGGGCCTGGGTGCTCGACGTGGTGCGGCCGGCCCTGGCCCAGGGTCCCGCCGCCGCGGCCGACGACGACCTCGCCTACGTGGCGCCGTGGGGCTTCGACCCGGCCGCGGTCACCGCACCGGTCCTGGTGCTGACCGGCGCGCGCGACCGGATGGTGCCACCGACGCACAGCGGGTGGCTCGCCGCACGGATCCCGGGCGCGACACTGCGGACGTCCGACGTGGACGGGCACGTGTCCGTCCTCCGGCGGTTCCCGTCGGCGATGCGGTGGCTCACGAAGCGGTGAGCGACAGCCGCCCGGTCCAGCCGCCGAGCACCCGCTCCGGATCGGTGGCCAGCACGTCCGCGAGCAGACCCGCGTAGACGTCGCGGAAGTCCACCGTGTACTTCAGGTCGCCGTCGTCCAGGTCGGTCAGGCTCGGCTGCGCGCCGTGCAGCCCGCCGCGTACGCCGGAACCGAGCACGAACACGTTGGACGCCGTGCCGTGGTCGGTGCCGTCGCTCGCGTTGGCCCGCACCCGGCGGCCGAACTCCGAGTAGACCGCCACGGTCACCGGACGGCCGGCCATCCGGTCGGCGAACGCGGTGACGGCCTTGTCCATCTTGCCGAGCAGGATCTCCTGGAGCTGCTTCTCGTCGGCGTGGGTGTCGAAGCCGCCGAGCGACACCGAGAAGGCCCGGGTCGCCACGCCCGCCTCGACGCACTGGGCGACGAGGTCGAGCTGCGCGCCGAGCTCGGCCCGCCCGCCGGTGCCGGTGGCCGGGTCGGCGCCGCCGTCGTCCGCGTCGGGATCGTCGGGCCGCGCCTCGCGTACCTCGGTGATCATCTGGTCGATCCGGTCCAGGTCGGCGAAGCACCGGGC
>NZ_JBFAIU010000022.1:0-40739 GCF_040654855.1 Asanoa sp. NPDC050611 | reverse complement strand
CAGGCCGCCGACCATCGCGATGACCGACGGCTCCAGGCGCAGCACCGTCTGCAGGGCGAACGCCACCGTCACGACGGCCAGGACCAGCAGGGAGAGGTACGCGGTGCGGTTGTCCTGGCGGCGGGCCCGCTTGGCGCGGCCACGCCGGCCGGCCGATCCGGCGGCGTCCGCGGATCGGGCTGAAGGCGCGAGGGTGGGTGTCAGGGCCACGGCGAATCCCTTGAAAGGTCAGGCCCGGGGACGCCGGCCATGTGCGTCCCCGGGCGGTCCCGGCAGCGGGAGATCAGCGTTGCGGTGCGGTCCCGGCGAGGGACTGCTTCTTGATGATGTCGTTGATCTCGGAGTCGGCCTTCTTCAGGGCCGCCGCGACGTCGGCGTTGCCCTTCATCGCGGACTCGATCGCGGTGCCGAAGGCGAGCGCGATCTCCCACGGGTACGCCGGCTCGGCCTTGCCGAAGGGGACGACCTTCTCGGAGATGGTCTTCATGAACGGGTCGGCGGTGGCGTCGGGGTTGGTCTCCAGCGCCCGGTCGACCGAGGCGCGCACGGTGTACTTGGAGAAGCCGCTCGCCTTGAAGAAGTCCGCCATGATGGCCGGGTCACCGGCCAGCAGCCACTTGATGAAATCGGCCGCCTGCTCCCGCGCCTTCGTCTTGCCGTCGACGGTGAGCGTCCAACCACCGAGGGTGGCGGTGGTCTTGGTCTGGTCGCCGTCGATCGAGGGGAACGGCGCGACCGCGGTCTTCTCGATCATCTTGGGGAAGTCGTTCTTCAGCTGGCCCACGACCCAGGAACCGCCGGCCATCATCGCGACCTCACCCTGGCCGTACGGCGCGCCGTCCGCGTACCCCACCTTGGGCTGCTTGGGCATCACGCCGCTCTGGTAGAGGCCGCGGTAGAAGTCGAGCAGTTGGGCGAAGCACGAGTCGGTGGCGACCGACTTCGACCAGTCGTCCGCGACGGGTAGGTGGCCGCAGGCGTTGTACTGCAGGCCCCAGCTCGACCAGCCGAGGTCGGCCGGGATCGAGGCGATCGTCATGCCCTTGACCTTGCCCTGGGTCAGCTTGGTGGCCCAGGTCTTCAGCTCGTCCCAGGTCTTCGGCGGGCTGGCCGGGTCGAGGCCGGCGGCCTGCACGAGGTCCTTGCGGTAGTAGAGGACCGTCGACGGCTCGACCAGCATCGGGTACGCGTAGTGCTTGCCCTTGATGGTGACGAAGTCCTTGACGTTGTCCTTGATGTCGCTGAAGGCTTCCGCCGGCATGAGGTCGTCGAGCTCCGCCAGCTCGCCGTTCGCCGCGCCGGCCGGGATGTTGCCGTAGCTGGTGGTGGCCACGTCGGGCGCCTTGCCCGCCGCCTGGGCGGCCTTGAGCTTCTGCGCCCAGGTGTCGGCCGGCACCACCTGGATCTCGACCTTCACCTTGTCCTGGCTCTTGTTGTAGGCGTCGACCTGCTTCTTGAACCAGGCCTGCTGGTAGTCCTCGAACTGCTGCTGCCAGAACGTGACGACCGTCTTGCCACCGGACGTGGTCGGCGCGTCGCCGCCACCGCTGCCGCAGCCCGCCAGGGCCAACGACGCGACGAGCGCCGTCGACACGATGGCCGACGTGATATGCCTTTTGCTCACCGTTCCTCCTCGATGTCGTGCCCTGAAACCGGGCCGACCGGCGCTGTCGCGCAGGGGTCAGCCGTGTGCCGAGAGTTGTCGCGAAAGGGTTCGATCCACAGTGGACAGGCCGGGTGGGCGAAGCCGGCCGAGCTGGCGAAACATCGATGATCCAGCCGTCATGTCGTCCAGCACTTTCCGTTCCGGAAGCGAGGTTGGCTCGTAGTAGACACGATGTAATCGATTTCGTCAACAGGCCGGTAACATGCCGTTCACGCGGGCTGCGAAGCCCTGTGCAGCCTGTGCGAAACCGATTGCAAGGCTGTTGCGCTCGTCGCTGCCGCTCAGAAGTCGCCGTCGGCGACCTGGCAGACGGTGAGCTTGAAGACGTCACGCCACATGCGCACGACACTGTCGCGATCGTCGATGACGAAGGCGACCTCGTACCGGGGCGCGACGAAGCGGCGGTAGAGGTCGGCCTTGGTCCGGTGATCGGGCCGGTCGTCCTGGTCGGCCCGCATGATCAGCGCGACGAACTCGATGCCCTGGGCGTCGAGCCACAACTCGGTCTGGCGACGGGACTGCTCCTTGCGCCCGGACATGACAACAATTTGATGACGCCCAGCGGCGGCGATGGTCTGCACGAGCTCGACGACGGCGGGGTTGGGCTGGTCTTCACCGACCCGGCTCCAGTCATAGGGGGACCGCTTCCCGCGGATGGCGAGGGTGCCGTCGACGTCGACGAGCACGGCCCGCTCACGCCGGGTCATCGCGAACCGCCTGCCAGGAGATGCTGCGCATGCCGAGCATGATTACGCCAGCCCCGAACCCCCGTCGACCCGGATTCGGGTGCTCGCGGCCTAGGGGCGGCGTCCGCGCGCGGCGGTCGGCCGTCGTCTTCCAGGCGCAAACGACGCCACACGCCGCTCGTCAATCGTCGTCTCGATGCCACACCCGGACGTGGTCCACGCGGCCTCCGGGCCTGGGCATCACACCGCCGCCTGCGGTCCGACTTCGTCTTGGTGCTGCAGCGGTCCGCGAGACACCCGCCTAGGCGACCGCGTAGCCGGGGACCGAGGGCCAGCGGACCGTCAGGACGACGGACTCCTCCTCCGCGTACCAGGAGTGATCCACTCCCTCGCCCCAAACGACGTAGTCACCCCGGGCGGCCAGTAGGACGCTGCGGCCCGGGAGTTCCACCCGGAAGCGGCCGCTGATCAGCATGAGGAGCGCCGTGCGGCGTTCGCCGGTGACCCACTGGGCGCGTTCGTCGCCGCGCGGGTGGACGCCCCACTTGATTTCGACCGCGTCGCTGTGCCGGACGTCGCCGGGCGGCTTGAAGTGGCCCAGCAGCCAGCCGCGATCACCGGCCGCGTCCTCGTCGGCCCTGCCCACGTACACACGATCGCCCAGCTCTTCCATGATCGGGACGCTAACAGGAGCCTGCGGCTCGTGGCCCGACCATTGGTCGGTGCGGGTCAGGCCACGGCCACCTGGCCCACGATCGGCAGCGTGGGTGTCGGCGAGCCGCTGGGTGGCTCGACCGTCACCGCGAACGCGTCCGCGGCGGCCGCGCCCTGGACCAGGCGCGTGGCCGACGTCGTGCCGACCGGTAGGACGCCCGCGTTGATCGCCGTCGTGCCGTCGAGCATCCAGAGCTGGTAGGTGCGGTCCGCGCCGGCCGGGCGGTCGGCGGCCATCGTCAGGACGGCCTCGTCGCGGGCCGCGGAGGTCACCACCGTCAGCCGGATGCCGTTGGCCGACGTCGCCGAGCGGAGGGCTGCGTCCGGTGCGGACAGCACCTCCGTCACCCGGGCGGCCTCGGCCTGCGCGACCGTGCGCTGGTCGTCGAGGCGGCGCTCCTGGACCGCGAACGTGCCCGTCGCCGCCACCGCGGCCAGCACCACCGCCGCGGCCACCGTGAACAGCCGGCGGTTGCGCTGCGGGCGCACCGGCTTGGCCGGGACGGGCGCGTCCTGGCGGGTGCGGGACACCTCGGCGAACACTTTGTCGCGCAGCGCGGGCGGTGGCACCGACCACGCGCCGTCGGCGAGCCGGGCGGCGGTCTCCTGCAGCTCGGCGACCTCGATCGAGCAGGTCGCGCAGCTCGCCAGGTGCCGCTTGAACGCGGCGCGCTCGATGTCGGTCAGCGCGTCGAGCACGTAGGCCCCGGACAGCGCGTGCACGTCGCCGTTCATGACGGCACCTCCACGCCCAGGCAGTCGCGTAGCCGGATCAGGCCGTCGCGCATGCGGGTCTTGATGGTTGGCAGGCTCACGTCGAGCAGCTGCGCCACCTCGCGGTAGCTGCGGCCGCCGTAGTAGGCCAGCGTGATGGACTCGCGCTGCAGCGAGGTGAGGTCGTCGAGGCAGCGGCGCACCTGCTGGCGCTCGAGCCGCTCCTCGACCTCCCCGGACACCTCGTCGTAGGGCGTCTGCGCCGACCAGGAGCCCGCCTTCTGGACGCGGTCGGCGGCCGCCTGCTCGCTGCGCACCCGGTCGACCGCCCGCCGGTGGGCGATCGTGAACACCCACGCCGTCGCCGAGCCACGGGCCGGCTCGAACCGGGCCGCCGTGCGCCAGACCTCGACCAGCACCTCCTGCGCGACCTCTTCGGCCTGGGCCGGGTCGCGTAGGACCTGGCGGGCGAGGCCGAACACGCGGGCCGCGACCAGCTCGTAGAGCTGCCGGAACGCGGCCTCGTCACCCCGCCCGACCGCGACGAGCAGCCGGTCGGCGGCCGAACGGTCGTCGACCGCGGCCGGCACCGCGGACAGGTGGTCGCGCGGCGGGTCGCCGTGGCTCTGCTCGCGCATGAAGACTCCTCGCCGGTGCCGATGTCGCGCTCTGAGAGGGAATGATTCCGCGCCCGCCGTCATGGTCGCCACCCCGCTCAGACGATTGTGGAAAACGCGCGCCCGGCCAGGCCGAGCCCCACGACGACGATGAGGGCGGCGGTGGCCGACGGCGCCGCGCGCCGCCACCGCTCGAGCCGCGCCAGCCGCCCGGCGAACCGGTCGCGAACCCGGATCAACAGCAGGCCCGCGGCGGTCAACGTGGCCGCCATGCCCAGGCCATAAGCGAAGACGAGCAGGATTCCGAACGCGGTACGCCCCAACGCGATCGCACCCAGCAGCACGATGAGCGCGGACGGGCTGGGCACGAGCCCACCGGCAACACCGATGCCGGCGATGCCCCACTTCCCAGGCCCATGCGAGTGCGAGTGCGATCCCGAATGCGGATGCCGGTGGCCCGGGCCGTGCGTGTGGTCATGACCGGGATCGAGACCAGGGCCGCGGCCAGGCCCGTGCCCGTGGCCAGTTCCGTGCCCGTGGCCAGTTCCGTGCTCGTGGCCAGGTCCGTGCTCGTGTCCGTGCCCGTGGCCAGGTCCGTGTCCGTTGCCGGGTCCGTATTCGTGGCCAGGTCCGTGCTGGTGGCCAGTTCCGTGCTGGTGGCCAGTTCCGTGCTGGTGGCCAGGTCCATGCTCGTGGCCAGGTCCATGCTCGTGGCCAGGTCCATGCTCGTGGCCAGGTCCATGCTCGTGGCCAGGCCCGTGACCGTGGCCAGGCCCGTGCTCGTGGCCAGGTCCATGCTCGTGGCCAGGTCCATGGCCGTGGCCGAGTCCATGCTCGTGGCCGAGTCCATGCTCGTGGCCAGGCCCATGCTCGTGGCCGTGCGAGTGCGCCTGCTCCGCCGACCGTCGGCGCCGCAGTGCCGACACCAGCGCACCCACCCCAATAACCGCCACGATCCCCCCGCTGGCGACGCCGAGCCAACCCAACACCGACTCCCCCGCAACCCCGGCGAACGTCGTCAACAGCAACCCCAGCGCGAGAACCCCGCCGGTATGGGTCAGCGTCACGGTCGCACCCACGGCCACCGCATCGCGCGGCCGCCCGGCCCGCCCGGCCAGATAAGCCGCCATCACCGTCTTGCCATGCCCCGGCAGAGCGGCATGCGCCGCACCGAGCACCAACGCCAGCAGAACGGCCAGCAACCCCACCAACGGCGTCAACCGGGCCCCACCGACCACGGAGTCCAGCCACCGCTCGGCCCCAGCCAACGGACCGCTCAGCCCGAGCGGCGTGGCCCCCGACCCGCCCCGCACCGGCGCCGCGCCGGAAGAAGCCGCCGCGTCCAGGACCACCGAGAACGACGCCGTACGCACGTCCGGCGGCGACGACAGCAGATCATCCGGATACCGGCGCAGCTCGTCGCTGATCGTCGCCGCCGGCAGGGCGGAGTCAATGAGCCGCACACCTGACCCGGTCGCGGTCAGCTCCCGCCACCCGATCCGATCCGCCCGGAACCCGTTGTCGACGACGACCGGGGCAGGAGACCCGGAGAGCGCCACCGGCGCCGAAAACCGACAGTCCAACCGACTGGTCTTCAGCCCACCGGCCCCGTCCGCGAGCGTCAACCCGGATCCGACGACACTCCACGAAAGAGCAACACCCGAAACACGCAGAGCCAACGCCGAGGCGGCCTCGGCGCACGACGGCGCCGGGTCCTGCAACGTCGGCAGCTCCGCCACGTCCGCCACCACGACCGCCTCCACCCGATCCGGGTAGAACGTCAAGCCCGCGTACCGGTTGACCGAGAAGTTGCCAAGCGGATGCGCGGCCGCCGGAGCGGACGGCAGCGCGAGGAACCCGACGATCGCCAGAACAGCGAGAACCAGCCAGCGTCTCACGGCCGTGCCTCCAATGCGGACAGTTCCCGGGCGGCCGTCGGCCCGTCGACGGGCGAGAAGTAGGGGTTGATCGCGCGCACCTGCCGCAGGGCGGCACGCGCGCCGGCGGTGTCGCCGATCGACAGGAGCGTCATGCCGAGGTGGTACGCGTAGACGGCGTTCCGGGGCGACGCCGCCACCGCGCGCCGCAGCAGTGGGACGGCGGAGTCGTCGCGCCCGGCGGTGTGCAGCGACCAGCCGAGCACGTCGGCCACGTCCGCGAACGGCCGGCGGCGCCACTCCGCCTGGGCGAGTCGCACGGCACCGGCGGCGTCGCCGCGGGCCAGTGCGAGCTGTGCGCCAGTCAGGTCGTCGCGCCCGCCGTTGGCGACGAACAGCTTGTGCGCCGCGTCGGCCAGGCCGAGCTGCCGCGCCGCCTCGTCGGTGTTGCCCGCCAGTCGCAGCAGCGTCGCGTACTCCAGCAGGGTGTCGGGTGTCGGCGTCCTGGACGCGACCGCGCCGGCGTCGATGTCCGCGGCGGTCAGGTCGCCGCGCGCCGCCGCCACCCGGGCCCGCCCGCGCAGCAAGGAGAGATAGGAAGGATTCGCGGCCATGCCGGCGGCGTACTCCCGGGTAGCACCGGCAACGTCCCCTGTGGACCACGCCAGGTCACCGAGCTGGTTACGGCAGAAGGCGATGTCGGCCGGATCGGCGGCCGCCTCGAGAGCCCGCCGCATCAGGTCGGTGGCCTCGGTCACCGAGCCGCGCTGTTCGAGGTCGTAGGAGGCGCGGGCGTACGCGGCGAGCCCGGGCCGCAGGTCGAGCATCTTCTGGATCGCCGCCGTCGCCGCGGCCGGCTCGCCGAGCTGGGTCTGCGCGTCGGCCAGCACGCCGTACGCGTCGGCGGCATAGCCGTTGACCCGCAGCGCGTCGGTCGCGTACTTCCGCGCGGCCGCGAACTCGTGGCGCGCGTTGGCGAGGGCGCCGAGCCCGATCAGTGCGGTGGCGTTCTCGGCGGGCCGCACGTCGAGCGACCGCCGCAGCGCCCCTTCGGCCTTGGGATAGAGGCTGGGGTCGGCCGTCACCCGGGCCTGCTCGACGTAGGCGAGACCGAGCGCCGCCCAGGTCTCGTGGTCGCGGGGCAGCTCGCGCAGCCGGTCCTGGGCCCGGGCGATGCTGGCCGCCAGCCGGTCGGCGGGCGCCGGCGCGACGGGTGCGGCCACGGGTCGTGGGGCCGGCGTGGGAAGGCCGAACACCGCACCGATACCGAGCAGGGCGACGGCGGCCACGGCGACCACCACGACTGTCCGAAGGGGAGTACGCATGGCGGGGTTCCTTCCGGAAAGGCGGGGCGCGTCCCGGGCGGGACGCGCCCCGACCACCTGTCAGAGCTTTACGGTGTCGTCCGAACCAGCCGGTTCCGGCCGGCGACGCCGGTACCACCAGGTCACCAGGACCAGTGCGAGCAGGAGCGTGCCGATCACGGCGATGGACAGGACGGAGCCGGTGCCCATGTCGTCGGACGCCGCGCCGGCGGCCGGCGAGAGGTCCGGTGCCGGCGACTCGTCGTCACCCGGCTCCACGATCGCGCCCGGGTCGTCGGTCGCGCTCGGGTCGGCGTTGTTGTTGTCGTTGGGTGCGGCGGCCGCCGCACCGTTCTGGCCACCGTTGACGGCACCCACGTTCGGCAGGGCCACGTACGGGAACTGGTCGCCGAACTGGTTGTCGTTCGCGTCCACCTTGTCGCCCGCGGCGAGCGCGTCGACGAGCTGGCCGGTCTGCGCCGCGCCCTCGACCGCCTGGATGGAGATGTCCACCGCGTCGTCGGTCAGCCGGCGGCCGTTCGGGAAGCCCTGCAGGTCGCCACCGAGCACGCCGAGCCGGTTGGGCTGGTCGGCGACGGGGACGCCCAGGTTGAGCCGGAGCATCTCGGAGGGCCGGAACCGCCCGGGGTTGACGTCCTTGTTGTTGAGCTGCGAGTTGAGGTCGGCCTTGATCGGACCGTTGGCCTTGGTGGTGATGCCGGTCAGGAAGATCTCGACCAGGTCGTTGCGCGGGGCCTTCGGCGCGGGCACGCCGTAGATCGCCTCGATCAGCTTCGGCAACTCGGGGTCGGTGACCCGCTTGACGACGGCCGGGATGCCGGCGTCCTTGTCCGGTGAGATCGAGTTGAACGCGTCCTTGAGGTTCGCCGGCACGACGACCTCGTTGACCAGCGGGTTGCCGAGCCGGGAGACCTGCACCCGCTCACCGCGGATGCCGTCGGTGCTCTGGCCGGTGACCCGCACCTTGGCGCGGTCGGTGGTGGTCCAGACGCCGACGACCGGGTTGCGGTTGGCGTCGCCGCGCAGCGCCACGTCCTTGAACGGCACCTGCAGCGCGATGGTGTTGACGTTGTAGCCGGCCAGCGTGTCCTGACCGGTCTCGCTCAGGTCGCCGCCGTAGAGCAGGTCGAAGACCCGCAGGTCCAGGTAGAACGGGTCGTCGGCCTGGCCGGCGAACAGCTTCCAGCCGCCGTCGAGCTGGACCGTGGCCTCGTCGCGCAGCTTCTGGTAGTCCGGCATCGAGGCGTTGCCCACGCGGGACGGCGCGACCGGTGCGTTGCGGACCCGGGTCTTGAACGGGCCGCCGTTGAACGACGACTCGAGCGTGTAGGTCTGCTTGAACAGCAGGTCGGGGTCGTTGAACGAGTCGACGGGCCCCTTGTTGTAGAGGAACGTCTTGCCGCCACGCTTGTCGACGTTCTTGAAGGTCCACCGGAACACCGCGTCGGCCTTGGCGTCGCCGTCGTTGTCGATGTTGATGTTGTACGCCGCGTCCGTCGCGAACGGGTAGAAGTTCGGACCGCCGTTGGGCTCCTCGAACGGAATCCAGTTGGCGATGAGCGTCACGTAGTCCGGCCGCTCGGGACTCACGAAGGCGTACAGGTCGGTGTTGTCGGCGGCCGGATCGCTGGCGATCAACGGCGCCTCGCGGTGGCTGGACGCCACCGACGTCTGCGGCCCGAAGGTCGCGAGCGCGATGCCGCTCACGGCGAGTGCCGCGAGGACCGCGCGGGTCTTTCTGGTCATCTCTGTCCTCCCGTCAGGGGTGCCTGCGCGAGGACTTCGGCGCGGGAGGGGCTGCCGGATTGCCGCGAGTCGGCTTCCTGTCACCGACCCATCCGCTTCGCGACCTGCTCCGAATAGGGGCCTTCCCGGTAGGATGAGTTGCGGGATTTGTCCGCATACGGGGGGCGGCTGCACCATGGCGAGCCAGCCGATCATCACGCCCGACCAGCGGCTGCGCGTTTTCGTCAGCTCGACGTTGCAGGAGCTCGCCGTCGAGCGCACCGCCGTCCGCGACGCGATCAACCAGCTCCGACTCTCGCCCGTGATGTTCGAGCAGGGCGCCCGGCCGCACCCACCGCGCGAGGTCTACCGGGCGTACGTCGAGCAGAGCCACGTCTTCGTCGGCGTCTACTGGGAGAGCTACGGCTGGATCGGGCCGGACAGCGGGATCTCCGGCCTGGCCGACGAGTTCGCGCTCGCCGGCGCGGCGGGCCTGCCCCGGCTGGTCTACGTCAAGCGGCCCGCGCCCGGCCGTGACCCGCGGCTGGCCGCGCTGATCGACGGTCTCCGGGCCGACGGCGACGTGTCGTTCCGCGAGTTCACCGACGCGACGGAGCTGCGCCGCATTGTCGAGCAGGACCTCGCCGTGCTGCTGACCGAGCGGTTCCACCGCTCGGCGCCGACCGCCCCGCCCGCCGAGTCGGCCGGGTTGCCCACGCCGCCGACGCGGCTGGTCGACCGGGAGCCGGAGCTGGCCGCCGTGACCGCGCTGCTGACCGGCGAGCGGGTACCGCTGGTCACGCTCACCGGCACCGGCGGCGTCGGCAAGACCCGACTCGCCATCGAGCTGGCCCACCGCCTGCGTGACCGCTACGCCGACGGGGTGCGCTACGTCGAGCTGGCCGCGGTCACCAAGCCGGACCGGGTCGGCGAGGCGTTGGCCCGCGCGCTCGGCGTGCGCTCGTCGGGCGCGGGCGATGCAGTCGACGAGGTCGTGACCTACCTGCGGCCGCGAGAGCTTCTGCTCGTGCTCGACAACTTCGAGCAGGTCGCCGAAGCGGCACCCGTTGTCGCCCGGCTGCTCCGCTCGGCGCCGGGCGTCGCGGTGCTGGCGACCAGCCGGGCCCCGCTGCGGATCGCCGGCGAGCACGCGTACGCGGTGCCGCCGTTGGCCCTCCCCTCCCCCTCGGCCGACCCGACGACGGTCACCGGGTACGGCTCGGTCCGGCTGTTCCTCGACCGTGCCCTGGCGGTGAACCGGGACCTGCCGCTCACGCCCGACGTGCTGCGCCAGGTCGTGGAGATCTGCCGCCGGCTCGACGGCCTGCCGCTCGCGATCGAGCTCGCCGCCGCCCGGGTCCGGCTGCTGCGGCCGGCCGAGATCCTCGATCGCCTCGACCAGCGGCTGCTGCTGCTCACCGGAGGTTCGCGGGACGCGCCCGAGCGGCAGCGCACCCTGCGGGCCACCATCGAGTGGAGCCACCAGCTGCTCGCACCGGCCGACCAGGCCCTGCTCGCGCGGTTGGCGGTGTTCGCCGGCTTCGACCTGGCCGCCGCCGAGGCGGTCGGTGGCGTCGAGGCCCTCGAAGCGCTGGAGCGCCTGGTGGAGAGCAGCCTGGTCGACCAGGTTCCGGGGAGCGGCCGGTTCCGCCTCCTCGACAGCATCCGGGAGTACGGGCTGGGGCGGCTGCGCGCGAGCGGCGACGAGCCGGCCGCGCGCCGGGCCCATGCCGAGCACTACTCGCTGCTCAGCCTCGCCGCGGGGCCGCAGCTGCAACAGCGCGCGGCGCGCGACTGGCTGCACCGCCTCGACCGCGACCACGACAACCTGGTCATGGCCATCTGGTGGTACCTCGACCACGACGACCCCACCCCGGCGCTCGCGATGGGCGAGGGCATCTGGGTCTACTGGTGGCTGCACGGCCCCTTGGAGGAGGTCCGCCGGATCACCGACCGGTACTACGCGCTGCGGGACCGGTTCTCCGGCGCCGCCCGAGTCCACGCCATGCTCGCCTCGGGGTCGACCTGGTTGTTGACCGGCGACGTCGACCGGGGCCGCGCCCGGCTGGAGGAGGCCCGTGCGGCGGCCCGGGAGGTGGGCGACGAGGACAGCCTGGCCCGCGCCAACGGTCCACTGTCGATGCAGGCGATCCGGGACCGCGACTACGACCGGGCCCGGGAGCTGCTGGCGGAGGTACGCGAGATCGGCGTGCGGCTCGGCCACGACTGGCAGGTCAGCCTCCACCACAGCCGGCTCGCGATGATCTCGATCGCCGAGGGTGACCACAGGCGAGCCGCGGACCTGCTCTTCGACGCCCTCACGGTGGCCGGGCACAAGGAGGTGCCGCTGGCCAGCATCGTGGCGCTCTACAGCCTGGCGATGAACGCGCTGCGGCTGGACCACGTCGAGCTGGCGCGACAATACCTGTGCGACGGGCTCGCGGTCGCACACCGCAGCGGCGACCTCAACGGGCCGCAGCTGTTCCTGATCGCGCTCGCGGACCTCACCGCGCGCCTCGGCGACCCGGAGCGGGCGGTGTTCTTCGCGTCGGCGGCCGGTTCGCTCGACCGGCCGCCCGGGCCGAGCTGGCTGGCGTCGTACGTCCTGCCGTGGCCCGACCACGTGGCGCTGGACCCGGCGCGGTTCGCGCAGGCGGGCCGGTCGGGTGCGGCCCTCGGGATCGACGAGGTGGTCGCCGAGGCACAGCGCGGTTGATCGCCACCCCGTACCATCTGCCGATGCGCTGGAACCGGAAGAGATCCGTGGCGGAGCTGTGCACGGCGCTGGGCGAGGCGATCGACCAGCACGACGAGGCGGCCGCGCACAAGAACCTCAAAGACATCGTCAAGGCGGTCGAGCGGGCCGCACCCGCCGAGCTGACGGAGGCGTTGGTCGCCCTGCGGCCGGCGCTCGCGGACGTGCCGCTCGGCAACGGCGCGCCCCTGGCCGCGCTGGCCGCCGGCCTGGTCGAGGCGGGCGGCGACCCGGTCGCCGCGCTCGACGTGCTGGCGGAGCGGGTCGCGGCGGGCCTGGAGCAGGCGGCCCGGTTCCCGGCCCTGGCGGGCACCGACGTGGCCGAACCGACGGACGCGGAGTCGGCGCGGGCCGTCGTCGAGCAGGTGGCGGCCGCGGGCGGGCTCGACGTCGACGAGGCGTCGCTGGTCACCCAGTCGTGGTTCACGGTCGAGGAGTGGATCCCGGCGTTGCTGCTGCCGCTGCAGCAGAAGGCGGGCCGCGCGGCGTTGCCGCAACGGCAGCGGCTGGTCGAGGCCGCGTCGGTGGCACCCGACCGGATCGGCAGCGCGCACTGGTTGCTGGGCCTGCTGCTGGTGCTCGACGACGAGCCGCTGGTCGTGGTGCACCGCGCCACCGGCACCGTGTTCACCCTGACGATCAGCGGCGTCGGCGACAACTTCCAGCTGCACACCCTGCTCGCGGACACGCTGATCGGCGGCGGCCACGTGCCCGGGACGCGCCCGGAGCCCGCCTGGGTGGCCGCGGCCACGGACGGTCCGTGGCAACCCGACGGCCCGATCCGGGGCCAGTTCAACCTGGTCGACGCCGGCGGCAAGTGGATCTGGAACGAGGGCCGACCCGTCGACATCGAGCCGGTCGCGGGGCGCCGGATCGTGGTGATCGACCCGGCGCCCTACGAGCGCTCGTGGAACATCGGCCGCGTCTACCCGCTGATGCGGCCGGAGGTACGGCTCGACGCCGTGCTCCCGCCGCACCAGGCGGCCGACTGGTTGCGGTTGGTCAGCCCGGCCAAGTCACCGGGCGCCGATCAGTAGCGGTAGTGCTCCGGCTTGTACGGGCCTTCTACGTGCACGCCGAGATACTCGGCCTGCTTCTTGCTCAGCTCGGTCAGCCGCACCCCGAGCGCGTCGAGGTGCAGCCGGGCCACCTTCTCGTCGAGATGCTTGGGCAGGGTGTGCACGGCGGTCGCGTACTCGCCCTGCCACAGCTCGAGCTGCGCGAGCACCTGGTTGGCGAACGAGCTCGACATCACGAAGCTCGGGTGGCCCGTCGCGTTGCCCAGGTTCATCAGCCGGCCCTCGGAGAGCACCAGGATCGCGTGCCCGTCCGGGAACCGCCACTCGTGCACCTGCGGCTTGACCTCGGTCTTCTCGATTCCCGGCACGCGGGCGAGGCCCGCCATGTCGATCTCGTTGTCGAAGTGCCCGACGTTGCCGACGATCGCGTTGTGCTTCATCCGGGCCATCTGGTCGGCGCCGATGATGTCGACCCCACCGGTCGTGGTGATGAAGATGTCGGCCGTCTCGACCACGTCGTCGAGGTGAACGACCTGCAGGCCGTCCATCGCCGCCTGCAGCGCGCAGATCGGGTCGATCTCGGTGACCACCACGCGGGCGCCCTGGCCGCGCAGCGCCTCGGCCGCGCCCTTGCCGACGTCGCCGTAGCCGCACACCACGGCCAGCTTCCCGCCGAGCATCACGTCGGTGGCCCGGTTCAGGCCGTCGGTCAGCGAGTGCCGGATGCCGTACTTGTTGTCGAACTTCGACTTCGTGACCGAGTCGTTCACGTTGATCGCCGGGAACAGCAGCGTGCCGGCCCGGGACAGCTCGTAGAGCCTGGTGACGCCCGTGGTGGTCTCCTCGGACACGCCGCGCATGCCGGCCGCGATCCGGGTGAACCGCTGGCGGTCCTCGGCCAGGCTGCCCCGCAGCGTCTCGAGGATCAGCCGGTACTCCTCGTGGTCGTCCTCGGCCGCCGCCGGCACCGTGCCGGCCGCCTCGAAGTCGACGCCCTTGTGCACCAGCAGCGTGGCGTCGCCGCCGTCGTCGACGATCAGGTTCGGGCCGAGCCCGGCGCCGAAGTCGAACAGCCGCATCGTGCACCACCAGTACTCCGCCAGCGTCTCGCCCTTCCAGGCGAACACCGGCGTGCCGGCCGGCGCGTCGACCGTCCCTTGGGGACCGACGACGACCGCGGCCGCCGCCTCGTCCTGTGTGGAGAAGATGTTGCAGGAGACCCAGCGCACGTCGGCGCCGAGCGCGACGAGCGTCTCGATCAGGACCGCGGTCTGCACGGTCATGTGCAGCGAGCCGGCGATCCGGGCGCCGCGCAGGGGCTGCTGGTCGGCGAACTCCCGGCGGAGCGCCATCAGCCCGGGCATCTCGTGCTCGGCCAGGCGGATCTGGTGCCGGCCGAAGGTGGCGAGGTCGAGGTCGCGCACGGCGAACTCGACACCATTGCGGGTCTGGGCGTGCATTTAGGCACCTCCCGTGACAGGAGGCGCCCTTGGGAATCATCTGGCCGGTCGAGCGTGGCGGACCTCGTCGTCCGTCGCAGCGCCTCTCGACCCGCGCATCCACGATAACCCGTCACCGGGATGGCGTCACAAGTCCCATTTCATAAGCCATGATCACCAGGTGTACGCGGTCGCGCGCGTCGAGCTTCGTGAACAGCCGGGCGACGTGTGTCTTCGCCGTGGCCACGCTGATCACCAGCCGCTCGGCGATCTCGGTGTTGGACAGGCCCTGACCCACCAGGGTCAGCACCTCGCGCTCCCGTTCGGTGATGCCCGCGGCCGCGCCGGCCGGCACGGCGGGTCTGGCCGCCGGGCGGCCGGCGAACTCGGCGATCAGCCGCCGGGTGACGCTCGGCGCGATCAGCCCGTCGCCGGCCGCGACCACCCGCACCGCGTCCAGGATGTCGTCGAGGGCCATGTCCTTGACCAGAAAGCCGCTGGCGCCGGCCCGCAGGGCGCCGTAGACGTTCTCGTCGTCGTCGAACGTGGTCAACATGATCACGTGGGTCGCCGATCCGCTTTCGACGATCATGCGGGTGGCCGCGATGCCGTCCATCACGGGCATCCGGATGTCCATGACGACCACGTCCGGCGCCAACTCCCGGGTCAGGTGCACGGCCTGCACCCCGGTCCCGGCCTCACCGACGACCTCGAGGTCCGGGTTGTCGGCGATCAGCACCCGCAACCCGGCCCGCACCAACGGCTGGTCGTCCGCGAGCAGCACTTTCACGGTCATGCTGGCACCGGGAGGGTGGCGGTGACGTGGAAGCCGCCCTCGGAGCGGGGGCCGGCGGTCAGTTCGCCGCCGAAGAGCGCCACCCGCTCGCGCATCCCGCGCAGTCCGTAGCCCGTGCCGGTGTCGGCGCCGCCCCGGCCGGCGTCGGTCACCTCGATGCGCAGCGCCTCCGGGGCGTACCCGATGAGGATCTCGCAGGTTTCGACGTGTGCGTGCCGCACGACGTTGGTGAGCGCCTCCTGGATGATCCGGTAGGCGGCGAGGTCGACGTCGGGCGGCAGGACCCGCGGCTCGCCCTCCGTCCGGACCACGGCCCGCACCCCGGCGGCGTCGGTCGCCGTCACGAGCCGGTCGAGGTCGGCCAGGCCACTGGTCTCCGTCGCGGCGGGCTCCGAGTCGCTGCGGCGCAGGGCGACCAGCGTGCGGCGCAGGCCGGCGAGCGTCTCCCGGCTCGCGGTCTCGATGGTGTCGAGCGCCTTGCGCGCCTCGTCGGGCTGGGTGTCGATCACCCTGCGGCCGACGCCGGCCTGGATCGCGATCACGCCGATGCTGTGTGCGACCTGGTCGTGCAGGTCGCGGGCGATCTCCAGCCGCTCCTTGGTGACCGCTTCCGCCGCCGCCCGGCGCAGCAGGGCCGCGCTGTAATCCCTCCGCTGGCGCACCGCGGTGCCGGCCAGCCAGGCGACCACGACGCCGAGCAGCATGGCGATCACCACGTTGACGAACGCCTCGCTGTTCTCGAACGTCGCGGCGGCGACCTGCACGAGCAGGGCCAGGACCGCCGCACCCACCCCGGCGAGGCGGGATCGGGTGGCGGCGACGTAGGCGACGGCGAAGTCGAGGACCACGGCCTGCGCGCCGATGACCAGCCCGGTCGGGTGGAACGGCGCGAGCCCGGCGACCCCGAGCGCCATGAGCACGAACCCGGCCAAGGGCCAGCGCGGCACCAGGATCGCCGGGAGCCCGAGCACGAGGACCGGGAGCACGGTCGCGGTCTCCGGATCGTTCATGCTGACGATCGTGAGGGCCAGGGCGATCGGGTACGCGGCGAGGGCGACCCAGGAAACGGCCGAGGACGGAAGGCGGGGCACGACGACGGCACTCATGCGGTCGATGGTAGGTATCCGCAGGTGGGGGCGCGTCGGCCCGCGGGTGTACGTCCGCGGGCTGATCTCCCTTCACCAAGGGCGGATACGGTTGTCGGCCACCAGCGGCTGGGACCGCCGACGGCCGCGCCGCGCTGACGCGTACCCGCAAGAAACCGGGTTTGGTTTGCAAGGGATAAACAAGTTCCTGCAAATCATAGACAGAGTCTTGTGTCATCATCATCTATGGCTCTAAGGTCAGGGTCCCATCTCCCTACCTCGCCTACAGAGACGAGTCCTTGATGTCGCGGACACCATCTCGTTTGCTGGCCGTCGCCACCGTTGCCGCCGTTGGCCTCGGTGTCGCCGGCATCGCGGGCCCGGCCCAGGCCGGCACCGCGCCGGTCGTCACCCGCGCGGCGCTCGACCCGGCGCTGGTCGCCGGCCGGGGCGCCACCGTCAACTTCCTCGAGCAGGAGGCCGAGAACGCGGCCACCAACGGCAGCGTCATCGGGCCGGACCGGACCGCCTACACGTTGCCGGCGGAGGCGTCCGGCCGCACGGCGGTCAAGCTCCAACCTGGACAGCACGTCGAGTTCACGCTGCCGGCCGCGGCCAACGCGATCACCGTGCGCTACAGCATCCCGGACGCGCCGAACGGCGGCGGGATCCGGGCGCCGCTGCACGTGACCGTCAACGGCGGCGGCAAGAAGACCATGGACCTCACGTCCGAGTACGCATGGCTCTACAACCAGTACCCGTTCACCAACGACCCGCAGGCCGACCTGCTGCACCCGGACTGGTGGATCACCGAGTGCGCCTGTGTGCCGGCGGCGACCACCCCGACCCCGGTGATCACCAAGCCGTTCCGGCCCATGCACTTCTACGACGAGGAGCGGCTGCTGCTCGGCCGCACCTACGCCGCCGGCGCCAAGGTCCGGCTGACCGCGCCGAAGGGCACCGCCGCCGCCTGGACGGTGATCGACCTGCTCGACTCCGAGTTGGTCGGCGCGCCGCACGTCAACCTGCTGGCCGCCAACGTGCTGCTGTTCGGCGCGGACCCGACCGGCAGGAAGGACTCGGCGCGAGCGTTCGAGAAGGCGATCGCGCTGGCCCGCCTCGCCCGGCTCAAGGTGTACGTGCCGCCGGGCACCTACCAGGTCAACCGCCACATCATCGTCGATGACGTGACGATCGAGGGCGCGGGCAACTGGTACACGAAGATCAAGGGCAAGGAGGTCGCGCTCGACCCGCCCGCGCCGGACGGCTCCGTGCACACCGGAGTCGGCTTCTACGGCAAGGACGCGGCCGACGGCGGCAGCCGCAACGTGCACCTGTCCGGCTTCGCCATCGAGGGCGACGTGCGCGAGCGGATCGACACCGACCAGGTCAACGGCATCGGTGGCGCGATGAGCGACTCGACCATCTCCGGGCTGCACATCCGGCACACCAAGGTCGGCCTCTGGTTCGACGGGCCGATGCGCAACACGCGGGTCACCGACAACATCGTCGTCGACCAGATCGCCGACGCGCTCAACTTCCACATCGGAGTGACCGGATCGGTGGTGCGCAACAACTTCGTCCGCAACACCGGTGACGACGGGCTGGCGATGTGGTCGGAGAAGCAGGCCAACGCCGGCAACACGTTCGACCGCAACACCGTGCAGACGCCGACCCTGGCCAACGGCATCGCCATCTACGGTGGCACCGACAACACCGTGTCCCGCAACCTGATCGCCGACCCGATCCGGGAGGGCAGCGGCATCCAGGTGGGTTCCCGGTTCGGCGCGGAGCCCTTCGCGGGCAAGCTGTCGATCACCGACAACACCGTGGTGCGGGCCGGCACGTACGAGCTCAACTGGAACATCGGGCTCGGCGCGATCTGGATCTACGCGCTGGAGAAGAACATCGACGCGGACATCCGGGTCACCGGCGACCACTATCTGGACAGCACGTACAACGCGATCATGCTGGTCAGTGAGTGGTCGGTGAAGGACCTCTACTCGATCACCAACGTGCACTTCAAGGACGTCCGCGTCGACGGCACCGGCACGTCGGTGCTCAGCGCCCGGGTCAAGGGCGGCGCGTCGTTCGAGAACGTCGACGCCCGCAACGTGGGCGCGGTCGGCATCAACAACTGCGGCTCGTTCAACTTCCCGCCCACCGGCTCCGAGTTCACGGTCACCGACCTCGGCGGCAACGACGGCGGCGGCACCACGGGCCCCTGGATGGCGGCGTGGGAGCTGCCCAACACCATCACCTGCGACGACCGCCCACCGGTCGTCGTGCCCCCACCACCGGCACAGTGGTGAGGTCGCGGGCGGGCGTCTTCGGGCGCCCGCCCGCTCCGTCTCACGGCGGGGTCACCGGCGTGCTGTTGGCGCCACGCACAGAGTCCAGCACCGCGTGGCCCTGCTGGTCGACCAGCCGCGTGAACAGCTGCTGGGCGTAGCCGAAGACCAGCGCCCAGGCGAGGATCTGCGCCGAGGTGTCCAGCGCGCTCAGGCCCGGCACGAACTGGCCACGCATGAGCAGCAGGCCGAGGAACGCCGTCAGCGCCCCGGTGGGCAGCTTGAGCAGGGCGAGCGCGACCGGCACGCCGTAGCGTTCGGACGAGCCCCGGATGCCGCGCACGGCCGCCGCCGCGGCGACCGCGGCCGCGATCAGGCCGATCACCAGGACCAGCAGCGCGTCGTACGGCCGCACGGTGCCGGCCGTGGCCGCGTCGATGTTCTGCGCGACGCTGGCGCTCGGCGACCGGGCCGCCGCCGGGAACGGTGCGGACTGCCGCGTCGGGCAGACGACGATCGCCTGGCCGCCGTCTTCGGGTGCGAAGCAGAGCGGCACCATCGCGGGCCGCACGAAGCCCGCCACGGCCACCACGACCACCAGCGTCGCCAGCACGATCGTGGTGGCCACGACCACGTTGCGGAAGCTGCGCAGCCGCACCAGCTCGCGGTGTGCCGCCGAGCTGGCCGCCCGCATCACGCTCGCGATCGTGCCGCGCTCGCGGGCCGCGATGGCCAGCCGCTCCTCGGGCGGCACCCGCTGCTGCGAGTTGGCGATGCCGAGGGCCTGCGCGACCCGTTCGAGTGCCCGACGGCGCGGGTCGGTCGGGATCAGGTGCCGCTGGGCGTGGCCGAGCACGCTGGGCATGATGCCGAGCAGGTACCAGGGCGGCGCGATGTCGAGCAGCAGGGCTTCGGCCGCGTCCAGGTTGGTGCGGGCGCGTTCGAGCGGACCGCCGCCGCGACCCCGCCCGTTCGCGGCGCCGCGGGCGGCGGCCAGGTGCGCGCGGATCGCGTCGAGCAGCACCTCGCACCCGGGCGGTCGCTCCGTCGCACCGGCTCGGATCCACTCGGCGAGCGAGTCGATCTCGGTGGCCCGGGTCAGCGTCGCCTCCCGCCAGCCGGAGCGCACGGGTCCGCCGACGGGCGCCACCTGGCGGTCGGTGGTCGGCCGCAGGACGGGCGGCGGTTCTGTGCGCACCGGAAGCGTGCTGGTCATCGGGTCACCGCACCAGGTCAAAGGGACGTTGGTCGACAGTAGGGAGCCACGACGGCTGCCGGAAATACCTGTCGCCGGTACGAGGGAAAGCCGCTTACCCGATCGTGGCGAACGCCTCGGTGATCCGATCGCGGTCGTTGCCGGCGGCGAGGAGGAGATGCAGCAGGATCCTCGCCTTGTACGCGTCGAGCCCGCCGGCCGGGATCAGGCCCCGGTTGCGCAGGTCGACCTCGCCGCCCGGGTAGCCGTAGGTTTCGGTGAGCACCGGGCCGGCGCCGATCCTCGACGCGAGGACGACCGGCATCCGGCCGGCGAGCTCGCTCAGCACGTCCACGGTGCGCACCGGCACGTGGCCCACGCCGAAGGCGGCGACGACCAGCCCGTCGAGGGCGGCGCCGGCCCGCCGCAGGACCTCGCCGTCGTCGCCGAGGACGACCGGGATGACCGCCGTGCGCGGTGTTCCGGTCGGATCGAGCGCGAGCCGGCGCCGGACCGGCCTCGTCAGGATGCGCGGCCTGCCCTCGGCCACCAGGCCGACCGGGCCCGTGTCCGGCGAGCGGAAGGCGGCCGGGCTGGTGGTGTGCGTCTTGCGGACCCAGCGTGCCGCGTGGATCTCGTCGTTGAGCACGACCAGGCAGCCGAGACCCCGGGCGGCCGGTGCCGCGGCGACCCGGATCGCGGCGAGCAGGTTGGCCGGGCCGTCGGCGCCGGCGAGGGTCGGGTTGCGCATGGCGCCGGTCACCACGAGCGGCTCCTCCCTCGTCCACAGTAGATCCAGCGCGTACGCCGTCTCCTCGATGGTGTCCGTGCCCTGTGTGACGACGACGCCGTCGGCCTCGGCGGCCGACGCCGCGGCGCGCAGGGCGACGAGGTCGGCGAAGTCGAGGCCGGCGCCGGGCACGCGGCGAAAGTCGGTGATGTCGAGCGCGACGCCGGTGGCGGCCAGGCCCGGCACCGCGGCGACGAGGTCGGCGGCGCCCAACGCGGGCACGACGCCGCCGTCGGGTCCGGTGGTCATGGCGATGGTGCCGCCGAGCGAGAAGACAGAGACCTTGGGCATGCGCCTAGTGCAGCAGGTCGACGAGGACCTTCGCGTGGCTGATGTCGGCGTCCCGGGTGGCGGTGAGCACCGTGACCGTGCCGCTCTTCGCCAGCTTGCGCAGCTGGGCCAGCGCCTCGGCCTGCTCGGGCTCCTTCAGCTCGGCCAGGTAGCGGCGGCGGAACTCGGTGAACTTCGCCGGGTCGTGGCCGTACCAGTCGCGCAGTTCCGTGGACGGTGCCACGTTCTTGAGCCACTCGTCGAAGCTCCCCTTGCGCACGCCGCGTGGCCAGATCCGGTCGACCAGCACGCGGGTGCCGTCGTCGGGCCCGGTCTCGTCGTACACCCGTCGCAGCCGCATGCCTCCAACCTATGCCGGCCGGACACGCACCGCGGCAAAACTCTTTGTGGATCTAGGGGCGCTCGGTGCGCACCGGGTTGCCGCGGACCAGCTCGTCGTGGATGCCCCGGCGGGCCTTGTCGAGCGCCCGGTCAGCGGCCTCATCGGCGTGCGCGAGCCGCTGGCGCAGCAGCTCCAACGCGATGCGGCGGTTCTGGCTGAACTGGCGCTCGGTGTCGACCACGACGACGGTGCCGGACGGGCGGTGGGTCGCGCGTACCGCCGTGCTGGCCTTGTTGCGGTGTTGCCCGCCGGGCCCGCCGGTGCGGCAGGCGACGACGTCCACGTCGGCCTCCGCGAACGCGGTGTGCGCCGGGTCGACCTCGCAGGTCTGGGCGATGACGTACCAGTTCTTGCGGCTCGTGCCGGTGCGGTACGGGCTCGGCGCCTGCCAGCAGAGGGTGCCGGTCCACGCGGCGGCGAGTTGGTCCGCACCGTTGCCGGCGATCCGGAGCAGGACCGACCGGTAGGTGCCCGGCCGTTCCCCGGCCACGGTCTCGACCCGCGCGACGGCCAGCCCCCGGCGGACCCCCTCCGCCTCCAGCCTGCGGGTCAGCTGCGCCACAGCCCAGGCACACTCCTGCGGACCGCGCCCGGCGGAGATGAGCAGATGCTTCACGACCGGCTCGTCTTGTAGGTGACCAGCGGAGCGGTCGCGGCGATCGGCGTGGCCAGCTTGTGGTCGGTGAGGTCGCCGATGACCTGCTCGATCCGCTTGTACGCCGTCGGCGCCTCCTCGAACAGCAGCTTGCGGTCGGCGCACACCACGACGGAACCGAGCGGCGTGCGGCGCAGCTCTTCGACGGTGTGCTTGGCCTTGCCGCGGCGCAGCGCGTCGGCGCGCGACATCTTGCGGCCCGCGCCGTGCGCCACCGACCAGTTGGCCTCGGGCCCGGCGTGCGCGGCGACGAGGTACGAGTGCGTGCCCCGGGTGCCGGCGATCAGCACGTCCCGGTCGTCGCCCGGCGCGGCGCCCTTGCGGTGCAGGTAGCGCCCGTCCCGGATCTCGACCAGGTTGTGGCTGAGGTCGACGACGGGTTCGGCGTAGCGTGCCCCGATGGCCCGCAGCGTGCGCGCGGCGATCAGCCGCCGGTTGAGCGACCCCCACCGCACCGCGGCGTCGTGCCGCGCGAGATATTCCGCGGGATCGGCCGCCGGCCCGGCACCGTGGCGCTGCGTGTGTGCGCGCAGGATGCTCTCGCCGAGCCCGCGCGAGCCACTGTGGACGATGAGCACCAGGCTCTTGGCCGCGAGCCCGAGACGCTCGGCGTGCGCCGGCTCGAAAACGGTCTGGATGCGGGCGAGCTCGACGAAGTGGTTGCCGCGCCCGACCGTGCCGATGCCGTCGAGGTGGCCTTCCGGGACGTCCCGACCGGCGAGGTCCCAGGCCGGGTCGTCGTCGTCCGGGACCCGGTCGAGATCGGGGAAACGCCGGGCGAGCTGCTCGGGCACCGCCCGCTTGAGGGCGACCGGGAACACGGCGATCCCGCACCCGATGTCGGAACCGACCAGCAGCGGATAGAGCACTGACGACAGCATCGCGGCGCCGATCGGGGCGCCCTTGCCGGGATGCAGGTCCGGCATCCCGGCGACATGAGCCATGCCATCGAGGGCGGCCACCTGGTGGCACTGGTCGACGGCGTCGGACTCGATCCAGCTACGGGGAGACGCGAAGACGGTGACGGTAGACAACGACGCTCTCTTCCACAGGAAGGGTGACGGGACAGGACGACACCGGATCGGCGTCGGTGGCTGAGTAGTGCCCGTCAGAACGTCATGCGTCAAGCTTCGGTGACCGCCTCCCCGGCGGCAACCGATTAAAGCCCGGGCGGCGCCCAGGGAAGCGGGTCACCGGCGTACTTGTGGGCGCGGACGTCGCCCGAGCGGGCGTGGCCCTCGAACAGCTCCACCCGGGCCGCGCGGCCGCACAGCCGGCCCAGTTCCACGCTGGCCTCGCGGCTCGTGACCTCCTGGTACGTCACCGTTTTCAGGTACTTGCCCACCCACAGGCCGCCCGTGTAGCGGGCCGCTCCGCGGGTCGGCAGCGTGTGGTTCGTGCCGATCACCTTGTCGCCGTAGGAGACGCAGGTGCCCTCGCCCAGGAACAGCGCGCCGTAGTTGCGCATCCCGGTCAGGGCGTCCCGCGGCGACGACGTCAGCACCTGCACATGTTCGGCGGCGTAGGAGTCCGCCAGCGCGTACGCCTCCGCCAGGTCGGCGACGACCGCCACCTCGCCGTGATCCCGCCAGGCCGGGCCCGCGTAGTCGCGGGTCGGCATGTCGACGAGGATCTCGTCGACCAACTCCAGCACGCGGCGGGCCAGCGGCTCGGAGTCCGTGATCAGGATGGCCGGCGAGTCGGGGCCGTGTTCCGCCTGGCTGAGCAGGTCCACCGCGACCACGAACGGGTCGGCCTCGCCGTCCGCCACGATCAGGATCTCCGTCGGGCCCGCGAACAGGTCGATGCCGACCTCGCCGAAGAGCTGCCGCTTGGCCTCCGCGACGTAGGCGTTGCCCGGGCCGGCCAGCAGGTCGACCTTGCCGATCGTCTCGGTGCCCAGCGCCATCGCGGCCACCGCCTGCGTGCCGCCCAGCAGGTAGATCTCGTCGGCACCGGCCAGGTGCAGCGCGGCGATCGTCGCGGCGGGGATCTCGCCGTGGATCGGCGGCGTGCACGACGCGACCCGGTCGACGCCGGCCACCTTCGCCGTCACCACGGTCATGTGGGCCGAGGCCACCAACGGGTAGCGGCCACCGGGAACATAAGCGCCGGCCGCCGCTACCGGGATGTTCTTCTGACCGAGGAAGACCCCGGGCGAGACCTCCGCCTCGAAGTCGTGCAGTGACTCCTTCTGGCGCTGCGCGAAGTCGCGCACGCGGGCCTGCACCGTGCGGATGTCGGCGATCACCTGTGCGGGCACACCGGCCACGATCCGCTCGACGTCCTCGTCCGACAGCCGGAACGACTCAGGGGACCAGTTGTCGAACTTCTCGGAGTACTCCCGGACCGCCACGTCGCCGCGGGCGCGGACGTCCGCGATCACTCCCGCGACCGTCTCGCGTACACCCTGGGATCGGGCGTCGTCGTGGGTCGCCGGGGGTGCCGACTTGAGATAGCGCGCCGCCATGGCCACCAACCTCCAACAGATCTAGAGCGGGTACGTCGCCCGCAGGTCGAGCCGGCTGTACGTGATGTGCCGGGTCAGCACGTCCTCGTTGCGCGCGGCCTCGGTGACCGGCAGCAGCGTGTGGGTCTCGTTGTTGAGCCGGTAGAAGCCCTCGGCGAAGTTGACGCCCGCGACCCGGCCGCTCTCGCCGTTGTTGGCCTCGATCAGCTTGCGGGCGAACAGGCCGGAGTAGCCCTGGCTGTCGAAGCAGTCCATCGCCGCGACCTTCTTGCCGACCACGTCAGTGATGTCGACGTAGACGTCGTTGCGCAGGCCGTAGAGGCTCAGCCCGTCGCCGGCCATCACCGGCAGCGACGTGAAGAAGACCTGCTTCACGTGGAACTCCGACCGGCCGTCGAGGTTGCGCAGGAACATGCCGGCGCGACCGAGCGCGGCCAGCACGCTCACCGTCGCGACCGTGTGCATGTTGGCGGCCATCACCGGGTTGACCGGGTAGTCGCAGATGATCACGTCGGGCTGCTCGATCGCGAGCTGCTCCGCGACCTTGTCCACCACGTCCTCGCGGAGGGCGGCGTAGTTGTCGTCGAGCCCGAGCGTGATCACGCGGGAGATGCCGACGATCTCCGCGGCGCGCTCGAGCTCGCCTTTCTTGTGCGCCGCGATCGTGTCGAGGTCGGCGGAGACAATCGCGTCGTCAGGGTTGTCCTTGCGCCATTCCTCCGCATAGCGGTTGGCGTGCATCCGCCCGCCGTGCGTGAGGATCAGCGCGACCACCTCGTCGCCCGCGGCCGCGTGCCGGGCCAGGGTGCCGCCGCAGTTCGTGATCGTGTCCGCCGGGTGGGCGTAGATGGTCATCACCTTCATGGCAGCAAGCGAACGTGAAATGCCGTTCCATGTCAATCAGTAGCGGGCTGAGATGTCCCACCGTTCGACGGCCACGTCGCCCCGCACGGCGTACAGGTGGCTCCACATGTTGCTGGTGCCGCACGCATGGTTGGGCACGAGCCGCACGAGATCGCCGACCGCCAGGTCGCCGACGGGGTCGTGCAGGAAACCGTGCTCCTCGTTGGCCTCCACGAAGGTGACGCCGGGCCGGTCGAGCACCAGGCCGACGGAGCCCGCGAGCGCGATCGCGTCGGAGCTCATCGCCTTGATGCCGGCGTCGATGATCGGCCGCCCGGCCCGCTGCACCGACGCGACCCGCGCGAGCACGGTCTGCGCGCATTGGTCGAGAGTGCAGCTGCCGACCCTGGTCTGGTTGGCGTCGAAGTACACGTAGGTGCCCGGTCGCCCTTCGGTGATTCCGGGAACGAACGGCGTGGAGGTGGCACCCGGGGTCGAGCCGACGGAGACCACGTCGACCTGATGGCCCGCGGTGCGCAACTCGTCGGCGACGGACACGAGCAGCGTGCCCGCCGCGGTGCCGGCCCGTTCCAGCGCGGGGCGGTCGGGTTCCCCGGAGACGTGCCCCTCGTGGGTCAGCACGCCACGCAGGCGCAGGCCCGGCAGGGCCGCGATCGCTTCGGCCGTGGCGACCGCCGACGACGGTTCCACGCCGAGCCGGGCGTGGCCGGTGTTGACCTCGAGCACGAACGGCACGGTCACGCCGGCCGCCGCCGCCGCTGCGGACAGCGGCCGCGCCGCCTCGACCGAGTCGAGCGAGACCGTGAGCCCGCCGCCGTGCTGGGCGATCGCGTCGACGACGAACGCCACCTTGCGTGGCCCGATCGGGATGTGCGCCCAGAGCAGGTCCGCGACGCCGTGACTCTGCAGCCAGGCCACCTCGGCCGCGGTCGAGCAGGTGAAGCCGATCGCGCCGGCGTCGAGCTGGCGGCGGGCCACCTCCCAGCACTTCGAGGTCTTCACGTGGGGGCGCAGCGCCACGCCGGCCGCCGCGAACGCGCCGGCCATGGCGGCGATGTTCCGCTCCAGCCGGTCGAGGTCGACCAGCAGCGCGGGGGTCGGCAGCTCGGACAGCGGGATCATGCCAACCCCAACGCGGTACGCGGGTCGCCGTCGAGCAGCCACTCGATGGTCTCGGGCTTGATGGCCGGCAACCCCTCCGGGCGCATGTCGGCCAGTGACCGGAGTCCGGCGACCGCTTCCGCGGGCGTCCACATCGGAAAGTCCGAGCCGAACAGCAGCTTCTGCGTGACGCCCCACTCCTGCGCCCGGACGAGCGCCATGAACCCGTCCAGCGGCCGGGCCCACGAGGCCGACACGTCACCGAACACGTTGCGGCTCTTGCGCAGCACCACGATCGTCTCGCGCTGCCACGGATGGCCGAGGTGGGCGATGATCTGCTTCAGCTCCGGGTGGCGGCGGGCGACGTCGTCGACCAGCAGCGGGTTGGTCAGCTCCAGCCGCCCTTCGGGGCTCGGGGTGGTGCCCATGTGCCAGAGCACGATCAGGCCGGCCTCGGTCGCCGCCTTGAAGAACGGGTCGTGCGCCTCGTCCCGCGGGTCGAAGTGGGCCAGCACCGGGTAGAGCTTGATGCCGCGCAGGCCGCGGGCGATGCCGTCGGCGAGCTGGTCCATGACGTCGGCGTCGGAGAGGTCGAGGGCCATGAAGCCGACCGTGTGGGTCGACGTCTCGGCGCAGAACCGCTCGACGTACTCGTTGGGCGTGATCACGCCGGCCCGGGTGGCCCGCATGCCGAACACGAAGGCCAGGTCGACACCGGCCGCCGCCATCGCCTCGTCGTACTGCTCGGGCGTGCGGTCGGCGTACTCGTGGCCGTAGACGGGCTGCCAGTTGCGGTGCCACTCGCAGCCCCAGTGCTCGGCGAGATGGCAGTGGGTGTGTACGTCGATCATGCGCTACCTCTCAGAACGTGCCCTGCTCGGACGCCCGTGTGCGTGGCACCGTCGACGGCGACCGCGCCGTTGACGAGCACCAGGTCGATCCCCGCGGCGAACTGGTGCGGCGCGGTGAAGGTAGCCCGGTCGGCCAGCCGGTCCGGGTCGAAGACCACGACGTCGGCCGGCGCGCCCACCCGCAGCAACCCGCGGTCGCGCAGCCCGACCCGGGCCGCCGGCGCCGACGTGCAGCGGCGCACGGCGTCCGGCAGGTCGGCGCCGTACCACCGCAGATAGCGCGGGAAGGTGCCGTAGCAGCGCGGATGCGGCACGCCCGCACCGGTCACGCCGTCCGGGTCGAGCGCGAGACCGTCGGAGGCCACCACGGCGGCCGGGTGGGTCAGCACCGCGCGCAGATCGTCCTCGCTGCGGCCGCCCGCGGTCATCAGCACCCCGTTGCCGAGCGCGGCCAGCAGGTCGAGGACGACCTCGGGCCCGTCGACGCCGGCTGCCGCCGCCAGGTCGGCGACCGTCTGCCCGACCACCGGGTCCGGCGCCGGCCGGCTGGTCCAGCTCACCGTGATCTCGTCCCAGCCGTTCGGGCGGTCGGCCCAGGCTTTCCGGACCTCGGCCCGCACGGCCGGGTCGGCCAGCCGGCCCGCCCAGACCGCGGGCCCGCCCTCCTGGACGTGCGCCGGCAGCAGTTGCGAGAGCGGCGCGTTGCCGTGCAGGTAGGGGTAGATGTCCACGCCGACGTCGAAGCCGTCCGCGTTGGCCGCCCCGATCAGGTCGAGGGCCCGGCGCACCGCGCCCCAGTTGCGGCGCCCGACCGCGGCGAGGTGGGAGATCTGGGTACGCGCACCGGTCGCCCGGGCCACCCGGACCGCCTGGCTCACGGAGTCCAGCAGCTCGTCGTCGTAGTTACGGACGTGCCAGGTGAAGATCCGGTCCCGGCCGGCGACCACCTCGGCGAGCGCGATCAGCTCGTCCTCGCGGACATACGGCAACGGCGCGTAGACCAGCCCGGTGGACAGCCCGACCGCGCCCGCGTCGAGCGCGTCGCCGAGCAGCCCGCACATCAGCTCGACCTCGGCGAAGTCGGCCGGCCGGTCGGTGAAGCCGACCACCGAGGCGTGCAGCGCCAGGTGGCCGACCAGGGTCGCCACGTTGACGCCTGGCCCCGCCGCGACCAGTGCCGCGAGATAGCCGTCCAGGTCCGCCCAGCTCCAGGACACCCCCGGGTCGAGGTCGAGGTAGGCGACCGCCTGCCGGATCGGCTCGACCGGCGCGCCCGCGGCCAGCGGCGCCACGCCCAGGCCGCAGTTGCCGACGACCTCGGTGGTCACGCCCTGGTGCACCTTGCTCAGCCCGCGCGGGTCCGAGAGCAGGGTGAGATCGGAGTGGGTGTGGATGTCGACGAAGCCCGGGCAGACCACGCGGCCGGCGACGTCGCGCACCCGCGGCGCGGACAGGCCGGTGCCGACGGCCGCGATCACGCCGTCACGCACGAGCACGTCGGCGCGGAACCCGGGCGCGCCCGAGCCGTCGACCACCAGCCCGCCGGCGAGCAGCAGATCGTCAGGCATGGGCAGCTCGCATGGAATGTGGTTCCATGTGCGCATGATCGAGAGGTTCCACCCCGAGGGGTTCCCCACTCCGCCCGTGCCGCTCTCCTCCGCCACCAAGGCGGGCGGCTTCGTCTTCGTCTCCGGTCAGGTCGCCACCGACCGCGACGGCAAGGTCTTCCTCGGCGACTTCGCCCGTGAGGTCGAGGACACATTGGACAACGTCGAGGCGTGCCTGGCCGCGGCCGGCGCCCGACCCGACCAGATCGTCAAGATCGGCGCGTTCCTGTCCAACGCCACCCTGTTCGCGCCGTTCAACGAGATCTACCGCCGCCGCTTCCCGTCGGCGCCGCCGGCGCGTACGACCGTGGTGGTCGCGTTCGGCCACCCCGACGTGCGCGTCGAGATCGAGGCCATCGCCTACGTGGGCTAGCGGGCTCATGGCCGGCCGGCGACCCGGAGGGAACGGTGCACGATCCGCAGCGCCGTGACGAAGTCCGGGTCGTCGGTCACCGCCTTGGCCACCTCGTCGAGGGCGGCCACGTACGCCTGCTGCTTGGCGGCGCTGAACTCACCGGCGGGCCCGGAGACGCTGACCGCGGCCAGGCAGTCGCCGTCGACCCGCACCGGCACCGCGACGCAGCGCAGGCCGACGCTGCGCTCGTTGTCGTCGAGCGCGAAGCCCCGCCGGGCCACCTTCTTCAGGTCCTTGCGCAGGTCGGCCAGCGTGGTCAGGGTGTTCTCGGTGAACGCCGGGAACGGCTCAGCCGGCACGGTCGCGGGGACCTGGTCGTCGGGCAGCTCCGAGAGGAGCACCTTGCCCAGCCCGGTGGCGTACGTGTGGTCCCGGGCGCCGAGCGCCGTGGTGAACCGCAGCGGCCGGTCCGGCTCGGCGACGCAGATGTGCAGCACCTGGTCGCCGTCGAGGACGCCGAGGTTGGCGGTCTGCCCGGTGCGCGTGGCCACCGGCTGGAGATAGCGCTCGGCCACCACGGTGAGGTCCAGGGTGGACACGTACGCCGCGGCCAGCCGTTGGACCTTGTGGCCGAGCCGGTACGACGGCCGGTCGTCAACCCGGACGAGGTATTCCATCTCGGACAGTACCGCCAGGAGTCGCACGAGTGTGCTCTTCGGCAGCGCGGTGGCGTCGCTGAACTCGGTGAGCGTCAGCGGCTCCGGCGCGGCGGCCAGCATCTCCAGCAGCGCGAGGCCGCGGGCGAGCGCGTTGGCGTGGTAGTTGGCCGACGCCGGCTTGGCGTCGTCGACGGAGGTGCGGGGTGCTCTCGGCATTGTGGACTCTCCTACGCGCCGCCGACGGTGGCTGGAACCTCGGGAAAGTGGCATGCGCTGGCATGCCCGACGCCGATCCGGTCGATCAGCGCGGGTGCTTCCTGCGCGCACACATCCTGAGCCTTCCAGCACCGCGTGCGGAACCGACAACCGGTCGGTGGGTTACTCGGACTGGGTACGTCTCCGGCCAGCGTGATCCGTTCACGCTCGTCCCGGCCGGCCGGATCGGGGACCGGGATCGCCGACAGCAGCGCCTGGGTGTACGGGTGGGTGGGTGCGGTGAAGATGTCGGCGCGCGTACCGGTCTCCACGATGGAGCCCAGGTACATCACCGCGACCCGGTGCGAGATGTGCCGCACGACCGAGAGGTTGTGCGAGATGAACACGTACGCGAGCCCGAGCCGGTCCTGCAGGGCACGCAGCTGGTTGATCACCTGCGCCTGCACGGAGACGTCGAGCGCGCTGACCGGCTCGTCGAGCACCAGCAGCCGGGGGTCGAGGGCGAGCGCCCGGGCGAGCCCGATCCGCTGCCGCTGGCCACCGGAGAACTCGTGGGCGTAGCGCCGCGCGTGCTCCGGCCGCAACCCGACCAGCTCCAGCAGCTCACGGACGCGATCGGCGCCCCCGTCGCCGTAGCGGCCCTGCACCCGCAGCGGTTCCGCGACGATCTCGTGGACGGTCATCCGCGGCGACAGCGACGCGTACGGGTCCTGGAACATGATCTGGAAGGACTGCCGCTTGGCCCGCAGGTCGCGCTGGGAGAGCGTGGCCAGGTCAGCACCCTCGAAAAGGATCTTCCCGGCAGTCGGTTCCAGCAGTCGGACCAGCAGCCGCCCGGTGGTCGACTTGCCGCAGCCGGACTCCCCGACCAGGCTCAGCGTCTCGCCGGTGTCCAGCTCGAGGTCGACGCCGTCGACCGCGCGGATCTCACCGACCTGCCGCCGGAACACCCCGCGCCGGATCGGGAAGTGCTTGTGGAGCCCCTCCACCTTCAACAGGCTCGTCATGCCAGCTCCTCGTGGAAGTGACAGGCGCTGCTCCGCCCGGGGCCGATCTCGATCAGCGGGGGGCGCTGCGTCTCGCAGCGGTCGCGGGCCAGGGGACAACGGGGATGGAACGCGCACCCCGCAGGCGGGTCCGCCATGTTGGGCGGGTTGCCGGGGATCGGGTCGAGCTGGTCGACGTCGACGTCCATGCGGGGCAGGCTGGCCAGGAGGCCCTTCGTGTACGGGTGCCGCGGCACCGCGAACAGCTCGTCCACCCGGCCGGTCTCGACGACGCGGCCGGCGTACATGACGACGACCCGGTCCGCCAGCTCGGCGACGATGCCGAGGTCGTGCGTGATCAGGATGGTCGCCGCGCCGGTCTCGGCCTGCGCCTTCTTGAGCAGCGCGAGTACCTGGGCCTGGATCGTCACGTCCAGGGCCGTGGTCGGCTCGTCCGCGATGATCAGGTCGGGGTCGTTGGCGATGGCCATCGCGATCATCGCGCGCTGCCGCATGCCGCCGGAGAACTCGTGCGGGTACTGCTTGACCCGCTGCGCCGGGTCCGGCACGCCGACGAGTCGGAGCAGCTCGACCGCGCGCTCCCAGGCGGCCTTCTTGTCAGGCTTGCGCTGATGCAGCAGCACCGCCTCGGCGACCTGGGCCCCGACCGTCATCACGGGGTTCAGCGCGGTCATCGGATCCTGGAAGATCATCCCGACCGGCCCGCCCCGGACCTTGCGCAACTGGGCGGCGGACATCGCCTGCAGGTCGGTGCCGCGGAACGCGATGGACTCGGCCTTGACCTCGGCCGACGTCGGCAGGAGCCGCAACACGGACATCGCGGTCACGGTCTTCCCGGACCCGGACTCGCCCACGATCGCGACAATCTCGCCGGTCCGCACGGCCAGACTCACATCGGTGACGGCGTGCACGACCCCGTCGTCGGTGTGAAAGTCGACGCTCAACCGCTCGATCCGCAACAACGGCCCCTGGCCCACGCCTTCGCCGGCGGCAGGCTCGCGAGTCAACATCCGCTCAGTCATGACACCCACCTCGCTCGTGCACCATCCGCGCGGTCACGACGCCGACCTCGGGTCCACGGCGTCGCGGAGGCCGTCGCCGATGAAGTTGACCGCGAGGACCGTCAGGGCGACCGCGATGCCAGGTGACAGCCACAGCCACGGCTCGCTGCGGATCACCGTGAGGCTCTGGGCGTCCGTCAGCATGTTGCCCCAGCTCGCCGCCGGCGGTTGCACGCCCAGGCCAAGGAACGACAACGTCGCTTCCAGGGCGATCGCCTGTGCCACCGCCAGCGTCGCCACCACGCTCACCGGGGGCAGCGCCGCCGGGATGATGTGCTTGCGCATCAGCCACAGTGGACCCGCGCCGGTCGCGCGGGCCGCCAGGACGAACTCCTGCTCCCGCAGCGAGAGCGTCACGCCCCGGACGATCCGGCCGCAGACCGGCCACTGGAACAACCCGATCGCGATCACCATCGTGAGGACACTGGGGCCGAGGATGCCGGCCACCACGACGATCACGACCAGCGAAGGGAACGACATGAACACGTCGGCCAGGCGCATCACCAGGCCGTCGACCCAGCCGCCCAGCAGGCCGGCGATGCTGCCCAGCAGCGTGCCGACGACCACCGCGATCGCCGCCGAGGCGATGCCGACGCCCAGCGAGATGCGGCCCGCGAACAGCAGCCGCGAGAGGACGTCGCGGCCGGTCGAGTCCGTGCCCAGCAGGTGGGCGCCCGACGGGCCCGAGCGGGCGTTGAGCAGGTCGATCGCGTTCGGGTCGTGCCCGGACAGCGGCCGCGCGAAGATGGCGGCGAGCACAACCAGGGCGATGAACACCAGGCTGACCAGGGCCGCGGGGTGGCGGCGGAACCGCCGCAGGGCGGCCCGGGCCGGCGAGCGGCCGGCGGCGGCCGGCGCGGCGACAGCGGTCATCGCAGCCTCACTCTCGGGTCGACGACGGTGTAGAGCACGTCGGCCAGCAGGTTCGAGATCAGCACGAGGATCGCGATCAGCAGCGCGAAGCCGACGATCACCGAGTAGTCGTGCTGGTTGACCGAGCTGACCGCGAGCTGGCCCATGCCCGGCCAGGCGAACACCTGCTCGATGACCACCGCGCCGGCCAGCAACTGCGGCAGGTTGGCGGCGATCACGGTGAGCACCGGGATCAGCGAGTTGCGGAACGCGTGCCGCAGCACGACGCGCCGCGGTGGCGCGCCCTTCGCGTTGGCGGTGCGCACGTAGTCGGCGCCGAGCTCGGTGATCATGCTGCTGCGCACGTACCGCATGAATGGTCCCGAGTTGCCGAAGCCGAGGATCACCGCGGGCAGGACCAGGTGGTGCAGGGTGTTCAGCAGGCTCGGGTTCGTCGGGTCGGAGATGCCCGACGAGGGGAACCACTGGAACTTCAGCGTGAACACGTAGATCACGATCAGCGCCACGAAGAACACGGGGATGGACACGGAGCCGAGGCTGACCACCGCGGCACCGTAGTCGAGCCACGAGTTGCGGCGCCGGGCGGCCAGGATGCCGAGCGGGAACGCGATCAGCAGCGAGATCAGCAGCCCGACGCCCATCAGCTCGACGGTCGGGCCGATCCGCTCGCCGAGCACCTCGGTCACCGGGCGCCCGTTGAGCAGCGAGACGCCGAGGTTGCCCTGCAGGGCGTTGGTCAGCCAGTGCCAGTACTGCACGACCAGCGACTGGTCGAGCCCCAGCTCGGCCCGCTTCTGCGCGATGAAGTCCGCGCTGCCGGAGTTGAGCTGGTCGGCCGGGATCTGCATGGCGATCGGATCGCCGGGCGACTTGTGCACCAGCGCGAAGATCGCGATGGTGATCAGGAAGAACACCAACACGTTGATCGACAACCGCCGGACCAGAAATGCGGCCAACGCTCACTCCCTTCGTAGGCACGGACCGCGGTCGGGCCGGTCGCCGTTGACCTGCCCGACCGCGGTGCTGTGGGTCAGCCCGTGATGCTCCAGCTAGCCGGGTCCCAGAACAAGGTGTCCTGCGAACCCGGTGCCTGGAAGCCCTGCACCTTCTTGTTGACGCCCCAGAGACCGTACGGCGAGTAGAGCCACATCAGGTCGGCCTGCTCGTTCTCCAGCTTCGCCGCCTGGTCGTAGAGCGACTTGCGCTGCGCCTCGTCGGCCGTGGAGTTGGCGTCCGCCATCAGCTTGTCGAGCTGCGCGTTGCAGAAGTAGTTGATATTGCCACCCGCCGGGTACGCGTTGGCGCACGAGGTGATGGCGTTGATCGTCGACGAGTCGACCGCGTAGTTGCCGCCGCCGTAGAGCACCATGTCGTACGTCTTCTCGGCGTACGTCTTCGGAATCTCCGCGGCCTGGATGTTGACCAGCTTGACCTTCACGCCGACGGCGCCGAGCTGGTTCTGCACGATGGTCGCGGTTGCGTCCCGGTCCCGCTGGCCGTGCACCCACTGGAGCTGCACCTCGCGGTTCGGGTCCCAGCCGGCCTCGCTCAGCAGCTGCTTGGCCTTGTTGGCGTCCTGGGCGTACTCGTTGAGACCCGCCGGCTCGTTGGCCTTGGCGAAGTTCGAGAGCCGGACCTCGGCCTTGCCCGCGAGTACGGTCTGCACGACCTGCTTGCGGTCGAGCGCGTACAGGAACGCCTGGCGGACCTTGGCGTCCTTGAAGTAGGGCTTCGACTGGTTGAGCGCGATCCGCACGAAGCCGGCGCCCGGCTTCTCCTGCGTGGTCACGTTCTGGAAGCCCGCGACGGTCTCGAGGTCGGTCGGCGAGTACGACGCGATGTCGATGCCGCCGTTGCCGAGCTGCGCCGTGGCGTTGTCGGACGTCATCGGCTTGAGGTAGACGTCCTTGATCTTCGCCGGGTTGCGGTAGTTCGGGTTCGCCGTGACGTGCACGTACTGGTTCGTCTTGTACTCGACGAAGTTGTACGGGCCCATGCCGACGGTCGGCTTGCGGAAGAACTCGTTCTTCGCGACCGCCTCCGGGCTGTCCTTGCCGAGGATGTGCTCCGGCAGGATCCACACGGTGCCGATCAGCGCCAACAGGCCGAAGTTCGGCTTCGCGGCCTTGATGACGAACGTGTTGTCGTCGGGCGCGGAGAAGCCGGAGATGCTCGTGGCCTTGCCGTCGACGAAGTCCTTGACTCCCGCGACGGCCGCGTAGTTGCCGGCGGTGGAGCTCGTCGTCTTCGGGTCAGCCATCCGACTGTAGGTGAACAGCACGTCCTTGGACGTGAACGGCGTGCCGTCACTCCACTTGAGACCCGAGCGGAGCTTGAAGGTGAACGTCGTCGCGTCCGGCGAGACGTCGTAGCTCTCGGCCAGCCGGGTCTGCAGCTTGTAGCTCGGGTCGACGCCCAGCAGGCCCTCGTAGATGAAGGACATGACCTGGCCGTCGGCGCCGCTGATCGGAGCCATGGGGCTGAACACCCCGGCGGGCTCCTGGTAGAGGTAGATGTTGAGGGCCTTGTTGGCGGCCGTGCCGGTTCCGCCGCTGGAGTCGGTCGACGGCCCCGTGCACCCGGCGACCGCGAGAGTGGCGACCGTCAACCCGACGAGCGCCGTCCGTATCCGGTTTCTGAACATAGTGGACCTCTCAGTGGGGGCGGTCGCCTGCTAAGCGACCGTGTTGCGGAGTTGGCCCAGCTGACCGACGACGACGGTGATCACGTCGCCGGCCGTCAGGAAATCACCCGTCGCGGCGCCCACGCCGGACGGCGTACCGGTGAGGATCACGTCACCGGGTTCAAGGGTCATCAGTCGTGAGGAGTGCGCGATCAGCTCCGCCACGCTGAAGATCATGTCCTTTGTAGATCCGGATTGCTTCGTCACCCCGTTGACGTCGAGGTGAATGGAAAGGGCCTGCGGATCCGGCACCTCGTCAGCGGTGACCAGCCAGGGGCCGATCGGCGCGAAGCCGTCGAGCCACTTGCCGGCCAGCCAGTCGAAGAACCAGACCGCCTTGTCCTCGGTGTCGCGCGGGAAGCCGTAGTCGACCGTCCGTGCCGACACGTCGTTGGAGGTCATGTAACCCGCGACGACGTCGAGCGCGTCCGCGTCGGCGACGTCACGGCAGCGGCGGCCGATCACCACCGCGAGCTCGGCCTCCCAGTCGACCTCGGAGCTGACCGCCGGCATCGGGATGTCGGCGTCCGGTCCGACGATCGAGGTCGACGGCTTGAGGAACAGCCGCGGGCTCAGCCGCGACTTGTCCAAGGGCTCGCCGCCGGTCTCGGTCACGTGGTCCTGGTAGTTCGCCGCAGCGGCAAGCAGCTTGCCCGGGCGCAGCAGCGGTGCCAACAGCTCGACGTCGGCGAGCGCCACCTCGAGCCGCTCGGGACCGCGGTGCCCGTTGAGGTAGCCCTCCAGGTCACTGTCGCCGAGCTCGACCACCCGGTCGTCCTGCGTCAGCCGGCCGTGCCGCACCGCGCCGGCGCGGCGGTAGGTGACGAGTCGCATCGCCGTTCACTCCCCTGTCTCGACCGGCTGGCCGGTCTCCATCGACCGCTGCGCGGCCTCGATCACCCGCTGAGCCCGCACGGCGTCGGCCGGGCCCAGCGCCGCGCGGCCGGTCGCGATGCCCGCCGCGAGCACGTCGAGCAGCGCGTCGACGGTGCCCGGCCCGGTCCACACCGGACCGTTGCTGTCCGTCGTGCGGACCCGCAGCGCCGGCTTGAGCGCGTCGACCGCGAGCACACCGTGCGAGCCGCTGATCCGGTAGCGGTGCACGGCCAACCCGCCGGGCGGCAGGTCGCGCAGCGCCGGCACCCGACCGCAGACCACCGTGCTGGTCACGCCGTGCTCGTGGTCGAGCAGCAGGGTGACCAGGTCGGCCGCGCCGGTGGCGTGCACCCGGCGGACCTCCAGGCCCAGCAGGGCGTGCAGGACATCGACCGGGTAGAGGCCGAAGTTGACCAGCTCACCGGTCGGCGCCGGGTCGCCGCCCGCGACGACGAAGTCGCACTGGACGTTCCACGGCAGGCCGACCCGGCCCGCCCGGACCGCGCCGATCACCGACCGCAGGGCCGCGTTGAACCGCTGGTGGTGTGCGGGCACGACGACCACGCCGTGCTCGGCGGCGAGCCGGTCGATCTCGGTCGCCTCGGCCAGCGTCGCCGCGAGCGGCTTGTCGGCCAGCACGTGCTTGCCGGCCCGGATCGCGTCGGCGATCACCTTGCCGCGCTCGGCGAGCGGCACCGCGATGCTCAGCACCTCGGCCTGGTCGGGGTCGTCGACCAGCTCGAACCTCGGGTGCCGCGCGAACGCCGGCGCGTACATGGAGCTCTGGTGGTCCTGGGTGCCGATGCCGCCGTTGCCGACCAGCGCCACGCGCGTCATGCCGTCACCGCCACCGGCTGACCGGTCGCGATCGACTCCTCGACCGCGACACCGAGGGCCACGGCCCGAACCGCGTCGGCCACCGGCATCGCCGCCGGTGCCCCGCCGATCGCGTCGAGCCAGGCGCCGAGCTGGGCGGCGAACCCGTTGCCGCCCGCCGCCGGCAGGGTCGCCGTGCCGGCCTCGCCGAAGACCAGGGCGGACTCGCCGTCCCAGCCCTGCTCGACGATCCCGGCGGTGCCGGCGACCAGCAGTTCGCGCTGGGCGATCGAGCCGGGCCGGTGCGCCCGGCTCATCTCGCAGATCGCCGTCGCTCCGTCGGCGTAGGTCACCACCATCTCCAGGTAGTCGTAGATGCGCAGTTCCGCGGCGGTCTGCTTGCGGCCGCGGGCGTACACGCCGGTCGGTTCGCCGCCGAGCCACCAGGTGGCCAGATCCAGCAGGTGTACGCCGTTGTGCAGCGCGTGCCCGCCGGAGCGGACCGGGTCGCCGACCCAGGCGCTCCAGTCCGGCCAGATCCAGCCGCCGAGGATCGCCAGCCGGACCAGCTTCGGTTGCCCGATCGCGCCGGACTCGATGGTCTGTTTGACCGCCCGGCCGTAGTCGTAGAAGCGGTGCGTGTGCGCCGCGACCAGCACCCGGCCGGCCGCGTCGAACGCGTCCGCCAGCCGGCGCGCGTCGGCCAGCGTGGTGGCCAGCGGCTTCTCCACGAGCAGGTGCTTGCCGGCGGCGGCGACCGCGAGGCCGAGCGGTGCGTGCGTGTCGTTGGGGGTGCAGAGGATGACCGCGTCGACGCCCGGCCATTCGAGCGCGGTGTCCAGGTCGGGCGCGTGCCGGATGCCGCCCTGCTTGCGGGCGAACGACGACGCGCGGGCGGGATCGGCGTCGACGATGCCGACGAGTTCGGCCCGCGGGTCGGCGTCGATCGCACCGCTGTGCGCGTCGGCGATGAACCCGGCGCCCACGAGCACGATGCCGGTGCGATCCATCGGCGTGACCTCCCCAGGCACGGAACGATGTTTCATGTTCGGTCATCCTGTGGTCGGCGTGGAGCCGTGTCAAGGTCGCCCGGGGAAAACATGGAACGCCTTGCCATGTTGATGAGGGTTGTTCTAGCGTCGGCTCCGCCAGCCCAACTGGATACGAGGTCGCTCATGCCAACCGCTCCGTCGTCCCCCGAATCCCCGCGCGGGAAGGCCATCGCCGACGCCGCCGCCGCGGTCATCCCCGGCGGCGTCAACTCCTCGACGCGCTACATCGGCTCGCCCTACGCCTTCGTCGACGCCGACGGCGCCTACCTCACCGACGCCGACGGCCGGCGGTACCTGGATTACCACGCCGCGTTCGGCGCGATCCTGCTCGGACACAACGCACCGGTCGTCAACGACGCGATCCGCGGCGCGCTCGACGGCGTCGACCTGACCGGCATTGGCGTCACCGAAGGCGAGGTGCGGCTGGCGCAGCGGATCGTCGAGGTCATCCCGTCCGCCGAGTCGATGATCGCCACGATGAGCGGCTCGGAGGCGACCGCGCAGGCGATCCGGCTGGCCCGCGCCGTCACCGACCGCGACCTGATCATCAAGTTCCAGGGCGGGTTCCACGGCTGGCACGACGCGGTGGCCCGCAACGTCATCTCCAGCCCCGAGCGCGCGTACGGCCGGGACCCGCTCTCGAAGGGCATCCTGGACCAGGCGGTCGACGCCACCCTGATCGCCGAGTTCAACGACCTGGACTCGGTCGTCGCGCTGTTCGACGCGCACCGGGACCGGATCGCCGCCGTCATCCTCGAACCGATCCCGCACAACGTCGGCGCGCTGCTGCCGACCCAGGAGTTCGTCGAGGGCCTGCGCAAGCTGACCGAGCAGCAGGGCGCGCTGCTCATCTTCGACGAGGTGATCACGGGCTTCCGGCACGCTCTGGGCGGCTACCAGCAGGTGATCGGCGTGAGCCCGGACCTGACCACGTTCGGCAAGGGGATGGCCAACGGCTTCCCGGTCGGCGGCGTCGCCGGGCGCCGAAACCTGATGGAGCACTTCAACGGCCAGACCGGCGACGTGCTGCTGGCCGGCACGTTCAACGGCAACGCGCTCGGTTGCGCCGCCGCCCTGGCCACCATCGACTACCTGGCCGGGCATCCGGACTTCTACACGCGTACACACGCCCTGGGCGAGCGGATGCGCGCCGGCCTGCGGGGCATCGTCGCGGAACTGGGCATCGAGGCCACGGTCGTGGGCTTCGGCGGCGTGTTCGCCGTCTACTTCCTGGCCGGCCCGGCCCTCGGCTACCGCGACCTGCTGCGCAACGACAACGAGGCGTACGTGGCCTTCCACCGCGGCATGACCGACCGGGGCTTCCTCATGCTCCCGATGGCCCTGAAGCGCAACCACATCTCGGGCTCGCACACCCAGGAGGAGGTCGACCGCACCCTGGAGGCCGCCCGCGAGGTGCTCAAGGAGCTGCGGGGCTAGGCGGGTCAGCCCGCTTGGCGAGTACGTGGTTGAGGAGATTCCGGGTGGCTTGCTGGATGCGGGGAGAGCGCAGCTGCGTGGCGTGGAGTGTGGCTGACCAGCCGAGCGAGCCGGCGGCGAAGACCCACGCGCCGGACGGCGCCTGGTAGAGGGTGGTGTGGTGCTGTCGCACCTCACCTTTGCGGTGGTATGGCGAGCTGGCCAGGATCGCGCTCTGGGTCGCTTCCGGCAACGGGACATCCGGCACGACCTGGTCGGCCTCGCCCCACACCACGTCGGGAATCTCGTCACCGTCCTGCGAACCCGTGCCAGCCCAGAACCAGTGGGCACTGTCCCGCACCACCAGCGGGGCGCGACCGTCGACGACACTGACGTACTGCGCACCGATCAGCTCCTGCTCGGGGCTCCCCGCCATCCGCCACTGGGTCATCAGCGGAACGGGTTTTCCAGGCCGCGGCCTGTCCTTGGTGCAGCTGATGACCCGATCATCGGGCCGCTTCGCCGAGACTCCGTACCGGACCCGCCAGTAGCAATTGTTGGCGCTCAGAAAGACAACGCTGGTCCCCCCATTCCGGGCCGCCACCACGGCCCGCCGCATCGCGACGGTCCAGTATTCGTCGTGGCCGCAGAAAATCACCGCCCGGTAATGGCCCGGGTCGACCCGGCCGTTATCCAGATCCTCGCTGGTGGCGTAGCTGACATCGTCACCGTGTTTCTCAGCCCACTGAACAAAACCGATGTCGTGCTCGACAAGATGGGGCAAACCGCTATCCCGAATCGGACGATCGT
>NZ_JBFAIU010000021.1:0-40752 GCF_040654855.1 Asanoa sp. NPDC050611 | reverse complement strand
GTCACCAACAAGGGCGGCAAGGTCACGGAGTTCTACGTGTACGCGGCCGGCGACCGGGTCATGGGCGAGGTCGAGAACATCACGCCGCCGCGCCGGGACGCGTTCGTCGCGCTCGTCCGCGACCTGCCCGGGCACTGGATCGCCGTCGAGACGGCGGACGTGCTCGACCTCGGCCCGCTGCCCGCGCCGCCGGACGCGGGGCTGCACAACGTGGTCAGCCTCGACGGCCGGCCGCTGGCGTACGCCCGCTCGCACGGCCAGGCGATGACCTGGTTCGCGCTCACACCCTGACCCGGACGCCGTTCGCGAACGCGCCGCTGTGCAGCTCCACGGTGTCCGGTGTGGCGCTCGCCGGGATCGCCCACGTGACCTGGGCGAGCCGTTGGTCGCCGGGCGCCACCGGCGCCGCGAACACGTCACGGCCGCCGTTGACCGCCCGCGTCGCCATCTCGTCGGTGTGCACCTCCTGGCCCCCGGCGGTGGCCAGGCGCTGCAGGTGCGGGTGCCAGTACTCCGCCGTCGCGCTGCGGTTGGTCAGGCCGACCACGGCGGTGCAGCGCTGGCCGCCACCCTCGGGCACGCAGGTGAACCGGTACGCCGTGAACTCGAACGCGTTCTCGCGCAGCGGCGTGCCGAGCGCGCCGGTCGACACCGGTCCGAGCCAGCCGGAACCGGGCCCACGCTGTGCCGTCGCCGTGGTGGCCGACGCCAGCCGGGGCAAGGCCAGCGCGACCGCCAGCACGCCGAGACCGGTCAGCAGGACCAGGGCCGTCACCACGGCGACGCCGGCGCGGCCACGGTCGGTCAGCGCCGTGACCCGGGCGGCGGCGCGGGGCCAGCCGTACCGGACGAGCACGACGGTCGTCGCCACCAGCAGCATGCCGAGCGCCGCCACCCACCAGTGCCGCCACCACGGCTCGGGTTCCGCGACGACCGCCGGACCGGCCGGTGTCCAGACCGTCGCCGCGCAGTCGACCGGCTCGCCGGCCCAGCCGACGTACGCGCACGCCCCGCCGGACAGCGGTGTGCCGCCATGGTCGGGCGTGAACGTCGCGGTCAGTGTCGTCGCCTCGTACGGGCCGAGCCGCACGGGCCAGACGATCTCGTTCGGCGACCCCGGGCCGGGCGAACCGCCCGGCCCGGGTGCCGGGCTCGTGGCCGTGACGCCGGCGCCGTCGGGCACACTCTGCCGCACCGACAGCTCCGTCGGCGCCGCCGTGAAGTTGCGGACGACGACGGAAAAGTCCGCGTCCCGGTTGTTTCCTGTGCTGGTCACCGCCACGTCCACCTGGCTGGCGTCGGGCTGTGCCGCCGCCGCGGGCGCTGCCGCCACGGGCAGTGCGGGTGCCAGGAGCGCGAGGGACAGGGCAGTACTAAGCATGGCCGATCTCCCCCCGTTTTCCACGGTAGGAAGACCGGCCGGCGGTCCGGCGCGAACCCCGGATCCGGGCCGCGATTGGCGGGCCCCGGTTACCCTCCGGCGAGCTGCTTGACGGCCGAGCGCTCGGCGCCGACAGCGCGGTAGCCGAGCCACTCGTTGATCGCCAGCATCGGCTTGTTGACCTCGTCGTTGCCGGTGTATCCCGTCGTGAACCCGGCGTCCCGCGCTGCCCGGAATGCGACCGATTTGGCGATCTTCGCCAGGCCGCGCCCGCGGTAGGCGCGCCGCGTGCCGGTGCCCGTCGACATGAACCGGCCGCCCTCGCGGTCGGCGGAGAGGAACGTCATGGTCGCCGGCTCGCCGTCGACCAGCACGACGAGGCTCAGGTCCTTGTCGAGGTTGGGGTCCTGCCAGACGTCGGCGAGCCACTCGTCGTATTCGATCTTGTCGAACGGGGTGTCGGACGGCTCGTCGACCATGGCCTCGGCGTCGACGCTGAACACGGCCTCGGGACCGACCTCGGCCATGCTCGCGGTGGTCACCCCGGCCGGCAGCTCGGGCGTCGGCGGGAGGTCGGCGAGCAGGAGCCGCTGGTAGCGCACCTCGAAGGTCAGCGTGAAACCCCGCTTCTCCAGGAACCGCAGGGTGTGCGGCTCGTCGACGGCGTGGACGACCAGCTTGCGGCCGCCCACCGAGCGCAGGTGGGCCTCGGCCGCGGCCAGCAGCGCGCTGCCGATCCCCCGCCCCCGGGCGTCGGGCCGCACGATCGTCGTCGCGCTGGCGGCGCCCGCCTCGGAGGTCCAGATGTTGAGGTCGGCGCGGGCGAAGCCGGCCAGCCCGTGCTCGTCGTCGACGGCGAACAGCGCGCCCTTGGCGTTGCGCGCGGCCAGCTCCCAGCCGTGCCGCAGACCCGCCACGGTGTTGACCTGCCACGGGAACACCTCGCGGCGGAGGTCGAGGAGCGGGGCCGCGTCGTCGAGGGTGCCCGGCCGTACGGTCGTCATGCGAAATGTCTAACAGGCGGCGCAACCGGATTTACGGATGGCACTATCGCCGGCATGGATGTCTCCGTCTCCCTCCGACCGGTCGACGCCGACAACTGGCGCGCGGTCGCCCGCCTCACGGTCACCGAGGCGCAACGCGACTGGGTCGCGGATCCGGCCTACTACCTGGCGCTCTGCCACTACAGCCGGGTCGGCTGGCGGCCCCTGGCCGTCACCGACGCCGACGGCACCGTGGTCGGCTTCCTGATGTGGGCGATCGACCCCGAGGACGGCGCCGCCTGGCTGGGCGGCATCACCATCGACACGGCGCGGCAGGGCAAGGGCTACGGCCGGGCGGCGGTGACCGCGGCCCTCGCCGAGATCGACGCGCCCAGCTTCGCCCTCTCCTACCAGCCGGACAACGCCGCGGCCCGCGCCCTCTACGCCAGCCTGGGCTTCGTCGAGACCGGCGAGCACGAGGACGACGAGGTGGTGGCGCGGCGCCGCTAGCTCTCGTCGGCGTCGTGGGCCAGCAGGGCGAGCTGGATGCGGTTGGTCAGGTCGAGCTTGGTCAGGGCGCTCGAGATGTGTGCCTTGACCGTGCCGACCGACATGAAGAGGCGCTCCGCGATGTCACCGTTCGACAGCCCTTGCGCGACCGCGCCGGCCACCGCCCGCTCGCGTTCGGAGAGGGCCGCCAGCCGCGCGCGGGCCCGCTCCCGGCGCGTGGTGTCGCCGCCGGTCGCCACGTGGTCGATCAGCTTGCGCGCGACGCTCGGCGAGAGCACCGGCTCCCCCGCCGCCGCCCGGCGGACCGCCTCGACGATCTGCTCGGGCGGGGTGTGCTTGAGCAGGAAGCCCGCCGCGCCGGCGCGCAACGCCTCGACCACGGTGGCGTCGGCGTCGAAGGTGGTCAGCACGATCACCGCGGACCGGGTCCCGGCGAGCGCCCGGGTCGCGGCGATCCCGTCGACGACCGGCATCCGCACGTCCATCAGCACCACGTCCGGCCGGGTCCGGGTCACCTGGTCGGGCACCGAGGCGCCGTCGACGGCCTCGCCGACCACCTCGATGTCGGGCGCGCCGCCGAGCATCAGCCGCAGCCCGGCCCGCACCAACGCGTCGTCGTCGACGAGCAGCACCCGCACCGGCTCCGTCATGCCGGCCACGGTAGCCGGGTGACCAGCCGGAAACATCCCAGCTCCGGTCCGTGCTCCAGCGTGCCGCCGTCGAGGGCCACCCGCTCCGCGAGCCCGGTCAGCCCGACGCCCGCGCCCGGCACCGCACTCGGCGCGGAGACGCCCGGCGCCAGCGGGTTGCTCACCACGGCCGTCACGCCTTCGCCCGGCGCACCGGTCACCCGCACCTCGACCCGGGCGCCGGGCGCGTGCTTGCGGGCGTTGGTCAGTCCTTCTTGGACGGTTCGGTAGACGGTGCGCTGTACGGCGGCGCGCAACGTGTCGGTGGGCTCGCACTCGACCGTGACGGCCACCCGCTGGCCCACCGCCTCCGCGTCGGCGACCAACCGGGTGATGTCGGCGATCCGCGGCTGCGGGCCGGCGGGCTCGCCGTCCTCGGCGTCGGTGCGCAGCACCTCGAGCACGTCGCCGAGTTCGACCAGCGCCCGCCGGGCGTTGCCGTGGATCACGTCGATGGCGGCGCCGACGTCGGCGGCGTCGAGCGGGCGACCCGCGCCCGCCTCGGCCTGCGCCGAGCGGTAGGCCAGCGCGCCGGCGTGCACCGAGATCAGCGAGATGCGGTGTGCGAGCGTGTCGTGCATCTCGCGGGCGATCCGCTCGCGCTCCGCCCGGCGCGCGTCGGCCAGCCGGTGCTCGTGGTCGCGGGCGGCCCACTCGGCGTCGCGGCGCAGGCCGACCACGACCTGCCGGCGCGACCGCACCGCCATCCCCCACACCAGCGGCACGACGAACATCAGGAACACGATCACCGCCATCGCCTGCCACGGCACGGTCGGCGGCGGGGTCGTGAAGCTGAACCACAGCGACGGCACGAGGAAGGCCAGCGCGACCGGCACGGAGACCTGCCAGCCGCGGTGCACGGCGACGGTCAGCACCGCCACCAGCGCCGCGCCGGTGGCGCTGTCGCCGATCATGTAGGCCACGAACACGAAGCCGGCGACCGCCAGCGGATGCCGCCGCCGCAGCCACAGCACGAGGCACGCCGCGAGGCTGATGAACGGGTCGACCGTGTGGAACCACCCCGGCACCTCGCCGACGTAGTAGGGCGTCTCCTCGCCGCTGAACACGATGAACCCGAGCGCCACCAGGAACAGCACCGCGTCGGCCGCCCAGTCCCGGGCGGTGCGCCGGCGTCGCGGCTCGTCGACCGACAGGCCGGCCAGCTGCCCGGGCAGCAGCCACGGCGGCGCGTGGAACGGGTGCGTGCGCAGGGCCATGCCGCGAGGGTACGGCGCCCGGCGATCGCCGCCCGACCAGGAATCCTGGCCGACCGGCCAACGGCGATAGCCCTTGGACAGTGGCGGGGCTTGCCCCCTGCCGTCACCCTGTGTCGATGGGGGAACTCGGACTGCACCCGCCCCGGCATCGCGTCGCACCCCGGGCGGTGGTCTGGTGGACGCTGCGCGGCGCGCTGGGCGGCGGGATACCCGTCCTCGCCGGCCTGATCGTCTTCCTGTTCGTCGACTCGTGGCGACCCTGGCTCGGCCCGGTGCTCATCGCGCTGGCCGTGCTGACCGTCGCGCACGCCGCCGTCGTGCCGTCGTGGCGCTACCGGGTGCACCGCTGGGAGGCGACGGACGACGCCGTCTACGCGCTGTCCGGCTGGTTCGTCCGCGAGTGGCGGGTCGCGCCGCTGTCCCGGGTGCAGACCGTCGACGCGACCCGTGGCCCGTTGCAGCGGGCGCTCGGCCTCGCCACCGTGACCGTGACGACCGCCTCCGCGAGCGGACCCGTGCAGCTTGTCGCGCTGCCCGACGCCGAGGCGACCGAGGTCGCGGCCCGGCTCACCGCGACCGTCGGCCGGACCGCGGGGGACGCGACGTGACGTGGCTGCGGCTCGACCGCAAGGTGATCGCGGTCGACCTGGTGCGGGCGGCGCTCTCGCTGGTGCCCACCGCGATCGCCGCCGGTGTCCTCGGCCTCGAACCCGGTGACGCCTGGCCGGCGCTCGTGGTGGCCGTGCTCGGCGTGACCCGAGCGGCGGCCGACGTGGCGCGCTGGGCCACCACCCGCTACCGGATCACCGACGAGCGGGTCGAGGTGCGCGGCGGCCTGTTCACCCGCAAGGAGCGGTGGATCGCCCGCGACCGGATCCGCAGCGTGGGCAGCGAGGCCCGGCTGACGCACCGGCTCTTCGGGCTGCGGGTGGTCACCGTCGGCGCCGGGTTGACCGGGGTCGCCGGCGCGACCGCGGCCCTGCGCATCGACGCGGTCTCGACGGCGACCGCCCGGCGGCTGCACGAGATCCTGGACCCGGCGACGGTGACCGCCGACGAGAACGGCGAGCTTCTCGCCCGTTTCCAGCCGAGCTGGGTCTTCTACAACATGTTCAGCGTCTGGGGCATCTTGAGCGGCGCCGGCCTGCTCTGGGGCGGCTACTGGCTCGGGCGGCTGTTCGGCTACGACGCGTACGACCACGCTCGCGAGCTGGCCGACGGCCGGCCGGTGGGGTGGATCGTCGCCCTCGCCGTGGCCGGCTTCACCGTGGTGGCCAGCGTCGGCATGGTCAGCGGCTTCGTGGCCACGCACTGGAACTTCCGGCTCATCCGCACCCCGGCCGGCAGCCTCCGCACGACACAGGGGCTGCTGCGCACGCACTCGGTCGACCGCGAGGAGCACCGCATCCGCGGCATGCAGATCAGCCAACCGCAGGCGTGGCGGTGGCTGGGCGTCGCCGACACCACCCTGATCACCACCGGCGTCAGCCTCTGGAGCGCGGCCGCCGGCGCCACGATCCTGCCCCGCGGGCCGCTCTCCCTCGCCCGGACGACCGCCTCGCGGATCCTGGGCAGCGACGTGCTGAGCGTGCCGCTGCGGCCCGCGCCGCCCGCCGCGCTGCGCCGCCGGCTGGTCAAGGCGGTCGTCTGGGCCGCGGTCACGACGGCGGCCGTCCTGCTCGTCGACGCCCGGTTCACCGACCGGCTCTCCGCCGCCTGGCTCTTCCCGAGCCTGCTGGTGGCCACGACGGCGGGCGCGGTCGTCGCGTACCGCAGCCTCGGCCACACCGTGCACGACGGCTATCTCGTGGTCCGGTCGGGCCTGCTGACCCGCTCGACCGCCGCACTGCGCCACGGTGCGGTGATCGGCTGGCGGGTGAAGCAGTCCTTCTTCCAGCGCCGGCTCGGGCTCGCCACCGTGACCGCCACGACCGCGGCCGGGCAGGGCGCGTACGTCGCGCACGACATCGCCGCGAGCGAGGTCGTCGCGCTAGTGCGCCCGGAGGCCGGCGGCGAGCAGGGCGAGCCCTTCGTCGATCGCCGGCGGGTCGAGGGTGGCGTAGCCGAAGATCAGTCCGGCAGGGCCGGGCGTGAGCCGGTAGGGGCCGACGCCGTTGACGTTGACGCCCCGGCCGAGCCCGGCGCGGATGACGGTGTCCTCCTGCAGGCCCGGCGGGAGCCAGGCGACGAGGTGCAGACCGGCGGCCACGCCGGCCGGGCGGAACTCCGGTAGGTGCCGGGCCAGGCCGGCCAGCACGGCGTCCCGCCGGCGCCGGTAGATCGGCCGCATCCGGCGCAGGTGCCGGTCGAACTCGCCGTGCGCGAGGAAGTCGGCGAACGCGAGCTGGTCGACCGCCGAGCCACCCCGGTCGGCGGCGACCTTCGCCGCCGCGAGGTCGTCGACCAGCGCCGCCGGCGCCACGAGCCAGCCGACCCGCAGGCCCGGGGCGAGGGTCTTGCTGGCCGTGCCCGCGTACACCACGTGATCCGGGTCGAGGCCCTGCAGCGCGCCGACCGGCGAGCGGTCGTAGCGGTACTCCGCGTCGTAGTCGTCCTCGACCACCACCGCGTCGTTGGCGCGGGCCCAGCGCAGCACGGCCGCCCGCGCCGGCGCCGGCAGCACGCCGCCGGTCGGCCACTGATGCGACGGCGTCAGCACCAGCGCGTCGGCCCGCACCTCGGCCAGCGCGGCCACGTCGATGCCGTCCGGGCCGACGGGCACGCCGACCACCTCGAGGCCGGCGGCGCGGGCGTGCAGCTGCGCGTCGTCGTCGGGCGACGGGTCCTCGACCGCCAGCCGCCGGGCACCGCGCGCGGCGAGCACCTGGACGAGCAGCGCGATGCCCTGTGCGAAGCCGTTGGTGACCACGGTCGTATCGGCGGTCGCCACGGTGCCGCGGACCCGGTTCAGGTATTCGGCGAGGGCGAGCCGCAGCTCCGGCACGCCGCGCCCGCTCGAGTACCCGAACCGGTCGTTGGGCGCCAGCGTCAGCACCCGGCGCAGCGAGCGCAGCCAGGCCGCGCGGGGGAAGTGCGCGACGTCGGCCCGGCCGTAGCCGAAGTCGATCCGGACGGGCGCCACGGGCTCGGCCGGCACGGTCGGAGCCGGCGCCGCCGGGCCGGCGGCGACCCGGGTGTAGCCACCGGGCCGGCTGCTCAGGTAGCCCTCGGCGACGAGCTGCTGGTACGCCTCGACGACGATGCCGCGGGAGACGCCGAGGTCGGTCGCGAGCGCGCGGGTCGGCGGCAGCGAGGCGCCGAGCGGCAGCCGACCGGAGCGAATGCCGTCCCGGATGGCGGTCTCGATCTGGCGGTGCAGGGCCTGGGGCGCGGCCCGGTCCAACCCGACCAGCAGGTCGGCGGCCGACGAGGAATTGGTCCAGGATTCCACCATGGAATCGGAGCTTATAGCTAGTACCGATTCTTGGCACCGTGTGTGCCATGACGACGACATCCCTCACCGGCCAGATCCTCACCCCCACCGACTTCGGCTACGACGACGCGCGCTCCGTCTGGAACGCGATGGTCGACCGCCGGCCCAGACTCATCGTCCGCTGCGGCACGGTCGCCGACGTGGTCAACGCCGTGCGCTACGCCCGCGAGCACGACCTCGAGATCGGCGTCCGCTGCGGTGGGCACAGCGTGCTCGGCCTCGCCGTGCCCGCCGACGGTCTGATGATCGACCTCACCCCGATGGGTGGCGTGACCGTCGACCCGCGCACCAGGCGGGCCCGGGTCCAGGGTGGCGCGCTGCTCGGCGCGCTCGACCGGGCCGCGCAGGCCCACGGCCTGGCCACCACGGCCGGCAACGTCTCGCACACCGGCGTCGGCGGGCTCACCCTCGGTGGCGGCATGGGCTGGCTGGCCCGGCAGTACGGGCTGAGCTGCGACAACGTGCTTTCGTACGAGGTGGTCACCGCGGCCGGCGAGGTGCTCACCGCGAGCCGGGCCGAGCACCCCGAGCTGTTCTGGGGCCTGCGCGGCGGCGGCGGCAACTTCGGCATCGTGACGTCCTTCGAGTTCCAACTCCACGAGACCGGCACCCGGGCACTGATCGCCGAGTACGCGTTCGACCCGGCCGACGCGGTGCCCGTGCTCGAGGGCTGGCGCGACCTGAGCGCGGCCGCACCCCGGCAGGCCACGTTCACCGCCACGGTCGGCACGGCGGGGACCGTGGACGTCGGTTTCGTCTGGATCGGCGACCCCGCGGCCGGCCGGCGGCTCACCACCGACTTCGCCGGGCTGGGCCGCGCCCGCCGCGGGTCGGTCCGCGAACTGTCCTATCTGGAGCTGCAGACGATGGAGGACACCACGGGCGGGCACCACTTCCGGCGTTACTGGAAGGGCCTCTACCTCGACCGCTTCCCGGCCGCGGCGGCAGCGGCGTTCGCGGCCCGGGGCGGCGGCGACGAGGCGCTGCGGCCGGGCGTTTCCCTGCAGGCGTACGGCGGCGCGATCCAGGACGTGCCGGACGACGAGGCGGCGTACGGGCAGCGGGGCACGCTCTTCGAGCTCGTCGCGGCGGCCCGGTGGAGCGACCCGGCCGAGGACGCCGACCGGATGGCCGCCGCCCGGGCCGCGGCCGAGCCGCTCACGGCGTACTCCTGCGGCCAGTACCTCAACGTGCTCAGCGACGAGGGTGCGGCCGGCGTCCGGCGCGCGTTCCCGGCCGCGAAGCTGGCGCGGCTGACCGAGCTGAAGCGGGCGTACGACCCGGCCAACGTCTTCCATCTGAACCAGAACATCGCCCCCAACTAGGGGACATCACACGCACCTACCTGTGTTTTCGGTATGACCGGCCAACGGATCGAAGGCGCTAAATTCCCCGAAACTCACGAGGTTTCTGGGGGAGGATGCTTTGTCCCGACTGAGACGGATGCTGCTGGGTGTGGTGACCGCGGCCGCGCTGGCGGCCGGCGGTGGCGCACTGGCCGGCCCGGCCAGCGCGTCGCCCGAGCCGGTCCCGAGCGGTCCCAACGAGGTGGTCGGCGGATCGCTGGCCACGCAGGGCGAGTTCCCGTGGATGGTGCGGCTGTCGATGGGCTGCGGCGGCGCGATGTACACGCCGAGCCTGGTGCTGACCGCCGCACACTGCGTCGGCGCCACCGGCACCAACACGTCGATCACGGCGACCTGGGGCGTCGTCGACCTGCAGGACCCCGCCCGGACCACCCGGACGTCCAACTACGTCTACCGGGCACCCGGCTACACCGGGGACGGGAAGGACTGGGCGCTGATCCGCCTGTCGAGCCCGATCAACAGCCCGCTGCTGAAGATCGCGACGGACACGTCGCTGCACAGCGGCTCGTTCACGGTGGCCGGTTGGGGCGCCACGGTGCAGGGCGGCGGCCAGTCGCGCTACCTGCGCAAGGCGACCGTGCCGTTCATCAGCGACAGCACCTGCGCGGCGCAGGGCGGCTCGTACTCCGGCCTGATCCCCAACGAGGAGATCTGCGCCGGCGTGCTGCCCGGCGGCGGCATCGACACCTGCCAGGGCGACTCCGGCGGCCCGATGTTCAAGCGGAACGCCAGCAACGAGTGGGTGCAGGTCGGCATCACCTCGTGGGGCATCGGCTGCGCGCAGCCGAACGCGCCCGGCGTCTACACCGAGGTGCGCTACTTCGCCGCCGACATCCTCGCGGCCGCGGTCTCCCTGGGCGGTGGCCCGCCGGGCGGCGGCGTCGCGGTGGCGAACCCCGGTGGGCGCTCCTCGACGGTCGGCACCGCGGTCTCGGCGACACACAGCGCCTCCGGCGGCACCGCGCCGTACACGTGGTCGGCGACCGGCCTCCCGCCGGGCCTGTCGATCTCGTCGTCGACCGGCACGGTCACCGGCACCCCGACGACCGCGGGCTCCTACGGCGTCACGGTCACCGCGACGGCGTCGGCCGGGGGCTCGGGCAGCACCTCGTACACCTGGACCGTCAGCGCGGTCGGTGGCTGCGGCGCCAACACCAACGGCACGGACCTGTCGATCCCGGATCTGTCCACGGTGGAGAGCACCATCACGGTGTCGGGCTGTGCCGGCAACGCGTCCAGCACGTCGACGGTCGAGGTGCACATCGTGCACACGTACCGCGGTGATCTGGTCGTCTCGCTCGTCGCACCGGACGGCTCCGTCTACACGCTGCTGAACCGCAGCGGTGGCAGCGCCGACAACGTCGACCAGACCTTCACGGTCAACCTGTCCGGCGAGGCTCGCAACGGTGCCTGGAAGCTGAGGGTGCGCGACGCGGCGTCGGCGGACACCGGCTACCTCAACTCGTGGACGCTGACGCTCTGACCCACCTATGATGGCCGGGTGACTGCCGGGTCGGCCCTTCTGACGGGCCTTTCTTCGAACGGTTACCCGGCCATCTCTTGACCGCCCCGCGGGCCCGCGGCCCGCCGGCGCCTCCTCTCCGCTGTTGCTCTTTCGAGAGTCCGAGAGGAGGTGAACATCTGACATGCCCGTTTCTGACGAATCCTGGTCCGCGTTCGCGGCGCGCTTCGAGGTCGGCTCGGTCGTACACGGCGACGTGGTGAGCGTCGTACCGTTCGGCGCGTTCATCCGCATCGACGAGGTCGACGGCTTCGCGCCCGCGCGCGAATGGCCGATCCCGCTGGAAGAGGGCACGGTCGTCCCGGTCCGCATCGCCGCCATCGACGCGGAATCGCGACGCTTCGCCGTGCACCCAGCCTGACCGACGGTCTCCGGGGGTGGCGCCGCCCCCGGATCCCGCCGGCGAATCGGTCAGTCCGTCCAGAGGGCGGACAACACCGCAGCGATGCCCTAAGTGATATCCGCGCAGGCTAAATCTCGAAGTAGTTGCCGCCAGACATGGATTCGACGAACGGGTGGTACGGTCTGCCGGCTGGCCACATCCCGACCGGCCGGCCGGGTCCCCGGGGAGGGTATGGATGGGACTGACCGTGGAGGAGAGCGGCCGCCTCGCGGCGCTGCTCGAAACTCACTCCGACAAGATCACCGCGAGCTGGACCGACACCGTCGCGGCGCCCCTGCGTGGCCGGCTGACCAGGGCTGAGCTGCTCAAACAGGTTAACGACCTGCACCGGTCGATCATCGACGCACTGCGTGGCGGCGGGTTCGAGATCAACGGTGACAACTCCGCCGCCCTGCGCGCCACGCTCGTCGACCTGTCGCGCAGCCGGGCCCGCCAGGGCTTCAGCGCCGCCGAGACGGCGGTCACGGTGTTCGGGCTCAAGAAGGCGCTCTTCGACGTGGTCGACGTGCGCAACGGCGACCCTCAGGTGCTCACGGACCTGATCGCGGCCGGCCTGATGATCGACGACCTCGGCCTGTTCACCTTCGAGACCTACGCCAAGACCCGCGAGGAGCTGATCGCCGACCAGGCCGAGCAGCTGCTCGAGCTGGCCACGCCGGTGGTCAAGCTCTGGGAGGGCGTGGTCGCGATCCCGCTGGTCGGCACCCTCGACTCGGCGCGCGCCCAGGTGGTCATGGAACGGCTGCTGGAGACGCTGGTCGACACCGGTTCGCCGTACGCCATCATCGACATCACCGGCGTGCCCGCGGTCGACACCCAGGTGGCGCAGCACATCCTCAAGACCGTGGTCGCCGCGCGGCTGATGGGCGCCGAGTGCATCATCTCGGGCATCCGGCCACAGATCGCCCAGACGATCGTCGCCCTCGGCATCGAGTTCGGTGACATCGCCACGAAGGCGACGCTGGCCGACGCGCTGCGCCACGCACTGCGGTTGATCGAGGCGACCCGCAAGGCGCGGAGCAACTGATGGAACGCGTCCCGGTCCTCAAGATCGGCGACCTCCTGCTCGTCTCGATCCAGGTCGACATGCAGGACCAGACGGCGCTGGCGCTCCAGGAGGACCTGGCCGACCGGATCGTCACGACCGGCTGCCACGGCGTCATCATCGACATCACGGCGCTGGACATCGTCGACTCGTTCGTCGGGCGGATGCTCTCCTCGATCGCCGCGATCTCGCGGGTGCTCGACGCCGAGACCGTGGTCGTCGGCATGCGCCCGGCGGTGGCGATCACCCTGGTCGAGCTCGGCCTGTCGCTCAACGGCATCCGCACCGCGCTCAACGTCGAGCGGGGCATGGAGCTGCTGGCGCAGTCCCGCGCCGGCGACTCGGACGACCTCGGCATCGACCTGGACGCCTCCGAGCGCGGCCCGGCGATGCCGTGACCACCGACGTCGGCCTCGGTGAGCCGCAGGTGCTGACGATCGCCACCGACGAGGACGTGGTCCGGGTGCGGCAACTCGTGCGTACCGTCGCGGTCGCGGCCGAGCTGTCGCTCGTCGACCAGACCAAGCTGGTCACGGCGGCGAGCGAGCTGGCGCGCAACACCCTGGTCTACGGCGGCGGTGGCGACGCGGAAGTGGCCGTGGTCGACAGCGGCCGGCGCTCGGGCGTCCGGATCGTCTTCGCCGACGACGGCCCCGGCATCGCCGACCTCGACCTGGCGCTGACCGACGGCTACACCACCGGCAACGGGTTGGGCCTCGGCCTGTCCGGCGCGCGCCGGCTGGTCGACGAGTTCGAGATCGACACCGCGGCGGGCCGGGGCACCCGGATCACCGTCACTAAATGGGCGCGTTAGCGGTGAGCCGCGAGAGCGGGCTCGTCGACGGTGGGCTGTGGTTCCGGGTGGAGGAGTCCAGCGCGGTCAGCGCCGTGCGCCGGGCGGCGCAGGAGGTGGGCGCCGAGGTCGGCCTCGACGAGAACCGGCTCGGCGGGCTCGCGATCGTCGCGACGGAGCTGGCCAGCAACCTGGTCAAGCACGCCGACGAGGGCCGGCTGCTGGTGCGCCCGGTCCGCTCCGCCGACGTCGCCGGCGTCGAGCTGGTCGCGATCGACGCCGGTCCTGGCATGAGCGACCTCACCCGGTTCGCCCGCGACGGCCACTCGACGGCCGGCACCCTCGGCATCGGCCTCGGCGCGATCGCCCGCCAGGCCGGCTGGCTCGACATGAGCTCGGTCGAGGGCCGCGGCACGGTCACCGTCGCGCAGGTCTGGCCAGGGCCGACGCCCACGGGTCCGGCGGCCGCCGCGATCAGCCGGCCGATGAGCGGCGAGGAGGCGTGCGGCGACGGATACGCCATGCGTACGGTCGACGGCAGCCGCCAGGTGCTGGTCTGCGACGGGCTCGGGCACGGCCCGCTGGCCGCCGCCGCGACCACGGCGGTGGTGCAGGCGTTCCGCGCCGCGCCCGCCGGTCCGCCGGCTGCCGTGATCGAGCACGTGCATCGCTCGGTGCGGCACACCCGGGGCGCGGCCGTCGCGGTCGCCCAGCTCGACGAGGGCCAGGTGCGCTACGCCGGGCTCGGCAACATCGCCGGCTTCCTGGTCGACGGGACGAGCCGGCGCGGCCTGGTCTCGCTGCCCGGCATCGCCGGCCACCAGCGCCGCGCGGTCCGCGAGTTCAGCTATCCCGCGGCGCCCGACGCCGTGCTGGCGATGCACTCCGACGGCGTGGTCGACCGGTGGCGGCTCGAGGACTACCCGGGGCTGCGGGACCGGTCGGCGCAGGTGATCGCCGCCACTTTGTTGCGTGACGCCGGTGTGCGGCGCGACGACGCGTGCGTACTGGTGGCCAGGGCGGGCCGATGACCGTACGCCTGCTGCACCTCGTGCTGCGTACCGAGTCCGACGTCTTCGTGGCGCGGCAACGGGCCCGCGAGGTGGCCGCGGCGGTCGGGCTGGAACGGCAGGACCAGGTGCGGCTGGCGACCGCGCTCAGCGAGGTCGGGCGCACCCTGTTCAACGAGCGGGTCGGGCCGCCCGCGACCGCTGCCGAAGTGTGGTTCGGCGTCGACGATGCGACACTGCAGATCGAGGTCGTCGCGATCGGTCCGAGCCAGGCGGAGCAGCTGCCGAGCCTCGGCCGGCTGGTCGACAGCCTGACGATCGACGACGGACCGACGACGACGGTGGTGCGGATGAGCCGGCGGATCCCCGCCACGGCCGGGCTGACGCCCGAGCGGCTCGACCGCATCAGCGCGGAGCTGTCCAGCTCCGCACCGCGCACGCCGCTCGACGAGATGGCCGAGCAGAACGAGCAGCTGCTCGCCGCCCTGGAGGAGACCCGGGCGCACCGCGACGAGCTGGCCCGGCTCAACGCCGAGCTCGAGGAGACCAACCGCGGCGTGATGGCGCTCTACAACCAGCTCTCCGACGAGCTGGAGGAGACCAACCGCGGCGTGGTGGCGCTCTACGCCGAGCTGGACGAGCGGTCCGCGCAGCTGCGGGCGGCGAGCGAGGCGAAGACCCGCTTCCTGGCCAACGTCAGCCACGAGCTGCGGGCGCCGGTCACGGCCGTGATCGGGCTGGCCCGGCTGCTCGACGATCCGGAGTCCGACCCGCTGACCGAGGACCAGGGGCGGCAGGTGACGCTGATCCGCGGTTCCGCCGCCGACCTGCTGCGGCTCGTCAACGACCTGCTCGACCTGGCCAAGGCGGAGTCGGGCACGATCCAGCCGGAATGGTCCGATGTGGACCTTCGAGGGCTGTTCAGCCAGCTGCGCGGCACCGTGCGGGCGATGGCGACCGGCGACGTCCAGCTGGTGGTCAGCGACCCGGCGCCGCCGGCGGAGATCCGCTCCGACGAGGTGCTGCTCGCCCAGGTGTTGCGCAACCTGCTGCACAACGGGCTCAAGTTCACCGCGGCGGGCGAGGTCCGGATGACCGCTTCCCGTGCTGGCGGGGACTGGCTGATCGAGGTCACCGACACCGGGGTCGGCATCGCGCCCGAGCTGCACGACCGGATCTTCGAGGAGTTCTACCAGGTGCCGGGGCGCTCACCGACCGGCGCGACCGGCACCGGCCTCGGGCTCCCGTACGCCCGCCGCCTGGTCACCCTGCTCGGCGGCGAGCTGACCGTGGCGAGCGAGCCCGGCGCGGGCAGCACGTTCACGGTCCGGCTGCCGGCGGCTGGTGTCGATGGAACATCCTGACCCCACCACGGTCCTGGTCGTCGACGACAGCGACGCGAAGCGTTACCTGCTCGTCCGCTGGCTGACCCGGGCGGGCTTCACCGTGGTCGAGGCCGACAGCGGGATGGCGGCGCTCGAGCGGGTCGCCGCCGGCGACATCGACCTGGTCGTGCTGGACGTGCGGCTGGGCGACCTGAGCGGCTTCGAGGTCGCGGAACGCATCAAGTCCCACCCGGCGCTGGCCGCGACGCCGGTCATCCACGTGTCGGCGCACGCGGTCGACGTGGCCGACCGGGCACAGGGGCTGACCCGCGGCGCCGACGCGTACCTGGCCGAGCCGATCGAGCCCGACGAGCTGGTGGCGACCGCGCACGCGGTGCTGCGCTACTACCGCGCCCGTCGGCACGCGGAGACGCTCGCGGCGGGGTTGACCCGGCTGGCCGAGACGACGGTCGCGGTCAACACGGCGCGCACGCTGTCGGCACTGCTGACCGCCGCGGCGGTCGGCGCGGCGGAGATCTTCGGCAGCGGTGCCGTGGTCGCGGCGGACACGGTCACCGCGGGCAGCTCCGCGGGCGACCGCCTGGTGGCCGCGGTCGCCGACCCGTCGGCGGATCCGGTGGTGCGGGAATGGCCGGCCGCGGCGGTGGTGGTCCCCGTCGGCGCGGTGGTCCGCACGGACCAGAGCGAGCAGTGGCCCCAGCTCGAGTGGCCGACCGGCGAGGTGGCGGTCGGGACGGCCCGGTTGCGGGACGACCGCCCGCCGGTGCACGTCGCGGTGCCGGCCGCGGTGCTGCGCGAGCAGGCGGACGTGCTGCGCCTGCTGGTCCAGTCCGTGGCGACCGCCGTCGAGGCACAGCGGACCTTCGACGAGGAGCACCGGATCGCGCTCACGCTGCAGCGCAGCCTGTTGCCGCAACGGATCCCGACCGTGGCGGGCTACGACCTCGCGGTCCGGTACGTGCCCGCGAGCGCGCAGACCGAGGTCGGTGGCGACTTCTACGAGCTGACGATGATCGACGGCCAGCTGCTGGCCGCGATCGGCGACGTCACGGGCCATTCCCTGTACGCCGCCACGGTGATGGCCGAGTTGCGGCACGCGGTCCGGGCGTACGCGGTCGAGGGCCACCCGCCCGCGACCCTGCTGGCCAAGACGGACCAGCTGCTGCGCGCGCTGCTGCCCGGCGAGCTGGCCACGATCTGTCTGCTCATGCTCGACCCGGCGACGGGCCGGATCCGCCTGGCCAACGCGGGCCACCCGCCACCCCTGCTGGTCGTCAACGGCACTGCGGCGTTCGTGGAGCACCGGGCCCCGTTGCTGGGCCTGGCCGCACCGCGCCCCGGCGACCTGGAGCTGTATCTCCCGCCGGGCGGGACCATGGTGCTCTACACGGACGGCCTGGTCGAACGCCGCTCCGAGAACATCGACGACGGCCTGGCCACGCTGGCCGTGTCGGCGGCACACGTCGAACCCGACCTGGAGGCCTACGCCGACCGCATCCTGACCGACCTGGCCACGGCCCACGTGGCCGACGACATCGCCGTGGTCGCCCTCCGCCGCACCGCCTGAAACGGGCGAGGCGCCCCCCGAACGGAGGCGCCTCGCGGGCGGGGTGGTTCAGCGCAGGCCGTTGCGGATCGCGACCTGGATCAGGAGGTTCGGGTCGTCGGTGATGATGCCGTCGACGCCGAGGTCGATGACCCGCTGCATGACGGCCGGGTCGTCCACCGTGTACGGCACGACCTTGAGGTGGTCGCGGCGCTGCAGGACCGGGACGTCCGGGCCGTGGTAGTAGGTCGGGTCCTGGCGCAGGTACCAGTCCGCGTCGACGACCGTGCCCTGCGTCGGGTCGTGCACCTGCCAGTTGGCGGAGACCGTCTCGGCGCCGGCCGCGCGGACCAGCTTCCCGAGGTCCCGGTACTTCCACCAGTCCAGGCCGCCCGTCCACGGGCTCTTGACCGACCTGTCGCCGTACACCGCCTGCAGTGAGCACTCGTCGGCCGGCGTGGCGCACTCGGCGGGGCCGTACTGCCAGACCAGCGCGACCGTCTCGATCTTCTTGTTCAGCTGCTTCGCCCGGATGATCGTCCGCCAGTCGAACGACTGGATCGTCACCCGGTCCTCGAACCGGGCCTTCTCGATCGCGTTGACCAGCTTGGCGGTGAACGGGCGGAACTCCTCGGTGTCGTTCGCCGTCGGGCTGATCTTGGTCTCGATGTTCATCCGGACGTCGGGGCGGTCGCTGCCCTTCACGAGCGCGAAGACCTCGTCGAGGGTCGGGATCCGGGCACCCGGCACGGGCGTCTGGTTCGGCAGCTCCGGCAGCGTCTTCGTGCCGCAGTCGATGGTCTTGATCTGCGCCAGCGTCAGGTCGTGCACGCGCTTGCCGACGTACGGGAACATCGGGTCCTTCGGCCGCACCGGCGCGGTGTCGATGCAGTGCGACCCGTTGATCGTGCGGTCGTGCAGGACGACCAGCTTGCCGTCCTTCGTCACGCCCGTGTCCAGCTCCAGCGTGGAGATGGCCCTGTTCGACAGCGCGCGAGCGAACGCCGGCAGTGTGTTCTCCGGCAGGTCGGCGCGGCCGCCACGGTGGGCCTGCACGTCGAACGGCGACGCGTACGGCTTCGGCAGCTTGAACCGCAGCTGGCCCAGCAGGGTGCGCAGCCGGTCCGGGTAGTCGGTGATCATGCCGTCGACGCCGTCGTTGATCAGCTTCGTCATCGTCGGCACGTCGTCGATCGTCCACGGCACGACCTTGATGCCGTTGCGGTGGGCGTGGTCGACCATCGCCTTCGTCACGTACGGCACGTAGTTGGCGTCGCTGACCGTGCCGTTCTGCGGGGTGCCGTGCACGGGCGAGAAGGTCGTGACGCCGAAGCTCCTGATCGCCTTGATCGGGTCGCCACCGAAGTCGTCGATGTCGATCCCGCCCAGCCACGGCGACGCACCAGGCTTGCCGGTCTGCAGGAAGTCGATGTTGGTCAGCGCGACGATCGGCAGGCGCGGCTCGACCTGGCGCATGCGCATCAGCGCGCCCCAGTCGAAGCTCTGGATCGTGACCTGCTTCAGCAGCCCGGCGTTGCGCACCTCACGGGCGGTCACCTGGACGAACTGCTCGCGCGGCGCGGTCTCGGTCGGCGCGCCGGCCTCGACCTTGGTCTCCACGTTGAGCTTGACGTCCCGCGCCTGGTAGCGGTTGACCAGCGCGAAGACCTCGCTGAGCAGCGGCATCCGCGCGCCCGGCACCGCGACCTGGCCCGGCTTGTCGGCCAGGGTCAGGCTGCCGCAGTCCAGGGTGCGCACCTGGGCCAGCGAGAGCGTGTTGATGTACTTGCCGATGTACGGGAACTCCGGGTCGCCGGGGACCGCCGGCGCGGTGTCCTTGCACTTCGAGCCGGTGGTCCGGCGGTCGTGGGTGACCACCGCGTGCCCGTCCTCGGTGATCTGCACGTCGAGCTCCAGCGTGGACACGCCGAGCTGGAGCGCGTTGCCGAACGACGCGAGCGTGTTCTCCACCCGCAGACCGAGGCCGCCGCGATGGGCCTGCAGGTCGAAGGTCTTGGCCGGCTTCGCGGCCGCGGGCGAGACGCCGGCGGTCAGGCCGGCCACCCCGCTCAGGGCGACGGTGGCGGCGAGTGCCGTCACGGCACGTCGTTGCCAGCGGGACATGATGAGTTCCTCCTGGGATCGGTGGTCCCGCCGATCCTGAAGACCCGTTACGGCCCGTAAGCATGCAGAAGATGAACAGATGGAAATGTCTAGCCGACGGCGCCGCGGATCAGCCGGCGCAGGTCCTCCATCGGGTCGTCCTGACCCGCCGACAGCAGGTTCTTCGTCGCGGCGACGGTGAGGCCGATCTCCGGGAACGCGTACGCGATGCTGCCGCCGTTGCCGCTCGCGCCGAAGAAGTCCTCCTGGAGCTGGTAGCCGAGCCCGCGCGGGGCCGGGAAGCCGATCGCCCAGTCGTCGCCGGTCATCGCCAACGTGGTCGCCTCCCGGAGCCGCTCCGGCGAGACGAGCCGCACCCCGTCGACCTCGCCGATCAGGGCCGCGAACATCCGCGCCGCGGCCCGCGCCGTGACGGTGCCGACCGCACCGACCTCGGCGTGCAGGATGGCGGGGTCGTTGCCGAGGTCGACATCCGGGCGTACGCCCGGCGGTGCGATCCGGTCGAAGTTGACCAGGAACTGGCTAGCGGCTTCGTTCGCCGCGGACAGGTTGCCGTCCTCCAGCACGGCGAGCCGAGCCAGGTCCCCCTCGGGCACGGCGAGGAACAGCTCGCCCGCGACGCCCAGCGGCGCCGCCACGTCGTCGGTCAGCACCTGCGACAACGTCCGCCCGGTCGCGCGGCGCACGGTCTCGCCGACGAGATAGCCGAAGGTCCAGGCGTGATAGCCGTACGCCGTCCCCGGTGTCCACAGTGGCGTGGCGTCCGCGAGCAGCGCGCACATGTGGTCCCAGTCGGCCAGGTCCGCCCGGGTGATGTCCGCCGGCAACGCCGGCACGCCGGCGCTGTGGGTCAGAGCGTGGCGCAGCGTGGTGTCGCCCTTGCCGTGCCGCGCGTACTCCGGCCAGACGTCCGCGATCCGCAGGTCGTAGTCGATCTCGCCGCGCTCGGCCAGCACGTGCACGGCGGTGGCGGTGAGCCCCTTGCCCGTCGAGAAGCTGAAGATCGGGGTGTCGGCGGTCAGCGGCCGCCCGGTGGCGTGGTCGGCGACGCCGGCGACCTCGTCGAGCAGCACCTCGCCGCCGAGGTAGGCGCAGACCTGCACGCCGCGCTCGCGGCCGCCGGCGATCAGGTCCGCCACCGTCGTGCGTACCTGTTCGCGCAGCTCATCGGTCTTGATCACAAGAACACGCTACGCGGAGCGGCAACCGGGTTATCGGCCGAGCAGCGCGGTCACGACCGGGTCCAGGCGGGCCAGCGTGCGGGTCGCCGGCTCACCCCGGGCCAGCGCGCTCTCCAGGACGCCGTGCAGGCCGTGCAGCAGGAACTGCCAGGCGGCGAGCCAACATTTCCGGCGCGCCCGCGGTTGGGCCCGCTCGGCCGTCGTCGTCAAGCCGTTCTGGAGCCCGGGCCGGCGCGGAATGGACTAGGTGGGGCTTTCCCTACCCCCGATAGGGCCGCCCACGGCAATGACCTCGACCCCTCGCGCGGGAGATCGTGAACGCACCACAGACGCGAAGGGGTACGAGCCATGCAGCGCACCGCCATCTCCCGCCGTTCCGTGCTCGCCGGCGCCGCCGGGCTCGCCGCGGGCGCGGCCGTCGGCGTCGGCCGGGCCGGCGCCACGCCGCGGGTGGCACCGGCGGCCGACCGGGTCACCGCGATCACCCATGTCACCGTCATCGACGCCACGGGCGCGCCGGCCAAGCGGGACATGACCGTGCTCCTGCGCGGCGGCCGGATCCTCGCGGTCGAGCCCAGCCGGCGGGTCGGTGCGCTGCCGGGCGCCCACGTCGTCGACGGGCGCGGCAGGTACCTGATCCCGGGCCTGGCCAACATGCACAATCACACGTTCGACGGCGACGCGATCGAGCTGCCGCTGCATCTCGTCAACGGTGTCACGACGGTCCGGGACATGAGCGCCAACGACGACGTCACGCGGTGGCGGCGGGAGATCGAGGCCGGCACCCGGCTCGGGCCGCGCTGGACCATCGGCAGCCCGATCGTCGACGGTTCGCCGTCGCTGTGGGAAGGGCTGGGGGCTCCCTACATCGCCGTCGGGACGGCGGCCGAGGGACGCGCCGCGGTCCGCGCCCAGAAGGACGCCGGTGCCGACTTCATCAAGGTCTACACACGACTGTCCCGCGCGTCGTTCTTCGCCATAGCCGACGAGGCCCGCCGGCAGCGGATCCCGTTCCTGGGCCACCTCTCCGACTTCGTGCAGATGACGGAGGCCAGCGACGCCGGGCTGGCCAGCATCGAACATCTCTTCCAGGTCTGGTACGACACGTCGAGCCGCGAGGACGAGCTGCGCCGCGCCATCACGTCGGTGCCGATCGCGGGCGGCGAGTACAACGGCTGGCTCAACAGGATGCACCCGTACGAGTACGCCGCCGCCCGCAGCTACGACCCGCACAAGGCGGCCGCGGTGTTCGCGAGGCTCGCCCGCAACGGCACCAGGGTCTGCCCGACGCTGGTGCTGCACACGTTCACCGACATGCCCGGCGACACCCCGATGACCGACCCGCGGTACGCGTACTTCCCGGCCGCCACGCGCGAGTTCTGGGCGTACGCCCTCGAACTGATCTACAGGAACGGCCGCACGCCCGAGCAGGATGCCCGCGGCCGCGAGATCTTCGAGCGGCGGCTGCGCCTGGTGCACGACCTGGACCGCGCCGGCGTGCCGCTGATGGCCGGCACAGACAACGGCACCGCGTACCTGATGCCGGGCTTCAGCCTCCACGACGAGCTGGCCCGGCTCTCCGAGGCCGGGCTGTCCAACCAGCGGGTGCTGCAGACGGCGACCGTCGAACCGGCCCGCTACCACGGGGTCCACGACCGCGGCACGATCGAGCGGGGCAACGTCGCCGACCTGGTCCTGCTCGACGCCGACCCGCTGCGCGACATCCGCAACACGACCCGCATCCACTCGGTCGTGGTCCGCGGCCAGGTGATCGACCCGGCCACCCGCGCGCGGATGCTCGCCGACGTCAAGAAGGCCGCCGCCGCGGCCCCGCCGCCCGCCGCTTCACCCACCGCCGCGCGCTGCGCCTGCTCACCATCCCCGGATCAGCCGGCCACCACGAACGTGTAGTACTGGTAGTCGGTCGTCTGGCCGTTCTCCTTGATGCCCCACACCGTCAGGTAGTGGTAACACGCGCAGCCCGGTGTCCAGGTGACGCTGGCGGTCCCGTCCGAATCCGCCGGGACCGTCTGTTCCGGCTCGCCTTCGAACCGGTAGCCGAAGCTCGTCACGCCCGGCACGAGCGTGGCAAAGGTGAACGTGCCCGGCACGCCCACGCCGCCGCCCGGCTCGTAACCCGACGGGTAGACGTCGGACGAGACGGATGGCGCCGAAGGCACGTAGAACCGGAACTCGTAGGGCGTCGACCGCCGGCCGTCGGCCGTGCGGGCGACGACGGACAGCACGTTGTCGCCCGCCCGGTCCGGTGCCAGCACCACCGATGCCGCGCGGTCCACCGCGGGCACCGTCCGCTCGGCGCCGTCGTTGAGCTTGTACGCGAAGTCGGCGACGTCCGCCAGCTGTGACGTGAAGGAGAACGTGTCCTCGACGCCGATGCCACCCCACGATCCCCATCCGTAGCCGTTCGCCGACACGTACGGGGTGTCGTCGAGCACATGGAACGCGTAGGTGGTCTGTTCCGACTCCACGCCCGCGGCGTCGACCGAGGTGACGACCAGCGTGTGCCCGAACGGTGTGGTCGGGGTGTAGCGCACGTCGGCCACACCGTCCGCCGAGGCGGCCACGGTCTGCCGTGGACCGTCGTCGAAGGCGTACCGGTAGGAGACGACGTCCGGCACCCGCGGGGTGAGGGTGAAGGTCCCCGCCAGGCCCGGCCGGCCGCTGGCGACGTCGCTCGGGTAGTCCGGGGATACCACCCGCGGGCCGCCGAAGACGACGAACCGGTAGAGGCGCTCCGGCGACTGCGTGCCGTCCGAGTCCCGACTGCGCACCCGCAACTCGTGCGGTCCGGCGGTCGTCGGCGTGAAGTACACCTCGTCGAACATCGTCGCCACCTGCTCCGGGCCGTCGTCGAAGCGGTAGACGAACTCGAAGTGGCCGAGCTGCGAGGAGAAATAGAACTGGCCCTGCTCGCCCGGTCCGCCGTTCGAGCCCGAGTCGGCGTAGACGCTGCTCCACACGCCGGGCAGCCGGTCGGCGACCTGGAACGAGTAGATTCCCGGCCCGGTCTCGGCGCCGTCGGCATCGACCGCCCAGACGTTGACCGACGCCCAGCCGATCGCGGCCGGAGTCCACCGGACGCTGGCCGCGCCGACCGGGACCGTGCCCTCCGTGCCGTCCGAGAAGGCGTAGCGGAACGCGACCACGCCGGGCGATCGCGGTGTGAAGGTGAACGTGCCCGGCACGCCCTCACCGCCCGCGGCTTGGGATTCCGGGTACTCGGCCGAGACGATCCGCGGTTCCGACGGCAACCACCACCTCGCGGTGCGGGTGCTCGCGACGCCGGCGGCAGTGCGGCTGGTGACGGTCAGGGTCCGGTCGCCGCCCCAGCGCGCGGTGATCTCGACCTCGGCGCGGCCTTCGGCGTCGGCGGCAACGGTCTGCTCGGGCTCGCCGTCGAGTTGGTAGCGGAACTCGACGGCAGTGCCGTTGAAGCTGCCGAAGGTGAACGTGGTCGGCTGGCCGACCTCCCAGAAGTAGCCGTCGATGGTCGGACGCTGGTCGACGGCGCGGATGTCGTAGGTGGTCTCCTCGGTCCGGTATCCGGCCGCGTCCGCCCCGAACACCTCCAGCCGGTCGATCGCGTCGCCGGGTGCGTAGGTGACGGTGGCCCGGCCGCGCCGGTCGGCCGCCACGAAGTGGCTACGGCCGTCGCCGTGGAGGCTCGACCAGTAGAAGCCGGCGATCCTGTCCGTGCCGGTGTAGGTGAAGTGGAACTCGCCGGGCCGGCCGACCGCGTCGTGCCACTGACCGTCCTCCGGGTAGTCGGTCGAGGTAACGGTGACCGTGCCCTGCGGCGCCTGCTTGTCGACGACGAACCGGCAGGTCTCGCTCCAGGCGCTGTGGTCGGTGTCGTCGAAGGCGCGCACCCGCCAGGCGTACGTGGCTCCGTCCACGAGCGTCTCGGGTAGCAGGTCGACACGCATGTCCGCGGGCGCGTACGAGCTGTCCTCCAGGACGGTGCGCGGCTCGGTCGAGCCGACCCGCCAGACCTCGAACCGGCCGGTCAACCGGTCGCCTCCGCCGGTCTCGTTCATGTCCGGGTCGGTGGCCGTCGCGCGCAACGAGACCCGGTCGTTCCGCACGAGCGTGAACGGCTTGTCGGTCGCGCACGCGGCGTTGTTCGTGGTCAGCCCGGTCGGCGTGAGCGGCGCGTTGTTGTAGTCGATCACGAGGCCGAACGAGGAGCGGTACGTCCGGAAGTTCGCCGGCTCGTCCTCGATGTTGGCCGGCAGCCGGAGCGACAGGGTCAGCGTGCGCCGGCCCTCGGCCACGGCCGCCTGCACGGCCTTGAGCGCGTCCCATTCGACGTGCGACGGCTTGCACGCGTCCGTCTCCAGGGTCGAGATCCTGGCCAGGTCACGCGGCGGCGCGGTCCAACTGGTCCCGGAGGTGACCGGCGTCGTGCGCCACAGGGTCACCGGGGGGCGGTTCGCGCAGTCCGCGGCCTCGGTCTCGCCGGTGAACAGGATCGCCTTGAGGATCCGGGCGCCCTGGAACCGGGACAGGTCGAAGGTGAAGTACGGGCGCGCCGTGTGCGTCACTCCGGCCTCGGTCCAAGTGCCCAGCGGCGCGTCGCCCGGCCCGTCGATGACGACGGTGTCGGGGTCGGCGGCGTCGATGACAGCCCAGGACGTCGATTGTTCGTACCTGCCGATGGCGGCGGCCGGCGCGGTCGTGGTGACCGCCAACGCCGTCGCGGTGAGCGCGATCGTGCCGATCGCGGCCAGGAATCTGCGCATTCGCGCCGAACCTCCCCGTGAACCTCGCATCGAGATATGCGAGCACGGGAATGTTAGGGCAGCGTTGATCATCAAACAACCGCCGGAACAGCGGGTTATCCGACGATCGGATGAGCCCAGGCTTGCAGCCCCGTGCCATCATCCTGGTGAACATTCATGGGGGTGGAATCGACAGGTGGGCGACTTCATCGACACCGCACTCGGGTTTCCGGCAGTGGTTTTCACCGTTCTGCTCGCGGTGGTCGTCTGCTACTGGATCCTGGTGCTGGTCGGCGGTTTCGACGCCGATGCCGACGGCTGGCTGGACGGTGCGCTCGACCGGCTCGGGCTCGGTGGCACGCCGGCGACCATCGTGTTGTCCATTGTGGTGGCCGTTGCCTGGTTCGCCAGTCTCGTCGGCAGCGTCCTGTTCGGCGCCCATCCCCTGCTCGAGATCCTGGTGCTGCTGGCCAGCCTCGCGGTCGGCTGGTTGGTCGCCAACCAGCTCCGCCGGCCGCTGCGCCGGTTCTTCCCGACGGCGCCCGAGGCGTCCCGCCACGACTTCGTCGGCCGCGAGTGCGTGATCCGCACCGGCCGCGTCGGCATCGACTTCGGCCAGGCCGAGGTGCACGCCGCCGACGGTTCCTCCGCCATCGTGCAGGTCCGCCAGACAGGCCCCGACACGTTCGCGGCCGGGACCCGTGCGGTCATCTACGACTACGACACCGCCGGTGAGTTCTTCTGGGTTGTGCCGGCCGACCTCTCGGATCGATCGAAGGACCGTTGATGGACGTCATCTCCCTTGGGTTCCTCGTGCTCGTCCTGGTGCTGCTGCTTGTGCTCCTGGGCGTGCTGCTGCTGGTCAGCCGGTTGTTCAAGAAGGTGGAGCAGGGCAAGGCGCTGATCATCTCGAAGACCCGCAAGGTCGACGTCACGTTCACCGGCGCCGTGGTGCTGCCGGTGTTCCACAAGTCCGAGATCATGGACATCTCGGTGAAGACCATCGACATCGAGCGGTTCGGCAACGACGGGCTGATCTGTCAGGACAACATCCGGGCCGACATCAAAATCACCTTCTTCGTACGCGTGAACAAGACCGCCGAAGACGTGGTGAAGGTGGCCCAGGCGATCGGCACCGCGCGCGCCAGCGACCAGTCGACGCTCCAGGAGCTGTTCAGCGCGAAGTTCTCCGAGGCGCTCAAGACGGTCGGCAAGCAGCTCGACTTCGTCGACCTCTACACCAAGCGCAACGAGTTCCGCGACCGGATCATCGCCGTCATCGGCACCGACCTCAATGGATACTCGCTCGAGGACGCGGCGATCGACGTGCTGGAGCAGACTCCGCTGGACCAGCTCGACCCGCGGAACATCCTCGACGCGCAGGGCATCCGGAAGATCACCGAGTTGACCGCCGCCGAGCACGTGCGCACGAATGAATACCGGCGCAACGAGGAGAAGGAGATCACCCGCCAGAACGTCGACGCGAAGGAGGCGATCCTCGAGCTGGAGCGTCGCCAGGCCGACGCGGAGATCAAGCAGCGGCGGGAGATCGACACCATCCGGGCCCGCGAGGAGGCCGAGACCGAGCTGGTCCGCGCCGAACAGCGGCTGCGCTACAACTCCGCGAACCTGCGCACCGACGAGCAGCTGGGCGTCCAACGGGAGAACCAGGCGCGGGAGATCGCGGTCGCCGAGAAGAACCGCGAACGCGTCATCGCGATCGAGACCGAGCGGATCGAGAAGGACCGCATGCTCGAGGTGATCGGCCGCGAGCGGGAGACCGAGCTGTCGACGATCGCCAAGAACAAGGAGGTCGAGGCCGAGAAGCGGGCGATCGCCGAGGTCATCCGCGAGCGGATCGCGGTCGAGAAGACCGTCGCCGAGCAGGAGGAGCACATCAAGCGCCTCCGGGTGGTCGAGGAGGCCGAGCGGCTGCGGCAGTCGACGGTGATCCAGGCCGAGGCTCAGGCCCAGGAGGGGCTGGTCCGCGACATCAAGGCCGCCGAGGCGGCGGAGACCGCGGCCAAGCACAAGGCGCGCGAGCAGCTCGTCCTCGCCGAGGCGCGGCAGCAGGCGGCCGAGCTGGACACCCGCGCGAAGATCCGGCTGGCCGAGGGCGCGCAGGCCGAGGCGGCCGCGGCCGGGCTCGCCGAGGTGCAGGTGCGCGAGCGGGACGCCGAGGCGATCGAGAAGGTCGGCCGGGCCGAGGCCGTGGTCGAGCGGGAGAAGGCGATCGCGGCGGCCGAGGGCATGCGCGAGAAGCTCAAGGGCGAGGCCGAGGGCCTGACCGAGAAGGCCGCGGCGATGGCCGCGCTCGACGACGCGACCCGCGAGCACGAGGAGTACCGGCTGCGGCTGGAGGCCGAGAAGGAGATCCGGCTCGCCGGCATCGACGTGCAGCGGCAGGTCGCCGAGGCGCAGGCGACGATCGTCGGCAAGGGCCTGGAGAAGGCCGACATCGACATCGTGGGCGGCGACAGCGTCTTCTTCGACCGGCTGCTCGGCGCGATCTCGGTCGGCAAGAGCGTCGACGGCTTCATGCAGCACTCGACGGTGGCCAGCTCGCTGGCGCAGCCGTGGCTCAACGGCGACTCCAGCTTCGCCGACGACCTCGGCAAGCTGCTGGGCAAGGTGAACACCGCCGACCTGACCAACCTCACGCTGTCGGCCTTCCTGCTCCAGCAGATCCGGGCGGGTGGCGACGACGCGGGCAAGCTGCGCGAGCTGCTGACGGCCGCGGAGAAGCTGGGCGTCGCGGACGCACCGCTCTCCGCGCTCGACGCCAAGCCCCACCCGGCCGCCCGTGGCTGACGTCCAAACACAGCCGACCAGCCTGGACGCCGGCACCTATGAGGTGCTGCGCGACCGGCTGGCGGCGCGCTCCGCCGAGCTGGCGCGCCGGGCGGAGGAGCTGAACGCCCGGCGGCTCGCCGAGTTCGGCAGCACCGAGCTGCGCCTGGTCGGCACCGACCGGGTCCGCACCGAGCACAACTGCGTGCCGCGCGACATCGTGCCGGCCGCGGGCGTGATGCTGTTCGGCTACAACGTGTTCCTCGGCCTCAAACCGGAGACCACGGTCGGCGACGTCTTCTCGCTGCACCGGTTCATGCGCGACGGCGACGCGTTCCGCTTCGACGACGTGGCGGCGGCCGAGGTGCCCGGGCTGCTCGACGACGAGACGTTCCAGCGCGACTTCGCCGAGCTCTACCGCTACTACAAGGAAACCCGGCTGGCCACGCTCCGCGAGGTCGACGGCAAGCTGCTCGCGGTCTTCCAGACCGGGCCACGGCCGGAGGACGTCCGGGTGCTCCGCTGGACGACCGCACCGAATGTCTCCTATGTGGACAATCGCGGCGAGCGCGACCACGTCTTCCCGCCCAGCCACGACTTCGAGTGGGTGGAGACGACCCGCGACGACCACGTGCTCGGCCGGCACCCGCACATCTCCATCGCCGGCGAGGTGTTCGTCGAGACGGTCGGCGGCGACCTCACCCTCAAGGTGGAGGACAACACCGAGTCCGGCGAGGGCATCTATTCCGAGCCGGTCGAGCAGCCGTTGCAGAGCCTGGCCGACGCCGACGTGCACTGGGCCCGGGTCGGTCCGCTGATCCTGCTGCGCATCCGCCCGTACAAGGAGAGCGCCTGGCGTCATCTGGTCTTCAACACCCGCACCAAGGGCGTGGTCCGGCTCGACGGCATCGGGCAGGCCTGCCAGCGGTTGCCCGAGGACCACGGCATCGTCTTCCCGGGCGGTTTCTACCTGACGACCGGCGTGGTGAAGACCTTCGAGACCGACACGGCCGACCTGGTGTTCGAGCGCGTGATCCGGTCACCCAACGGCGAGGACGTGCTCTACGTCTTCCACGCGCTGGCCGAGGGGCGCAGCCTGCTGCTGCCGTACAACCTGATCCGCAAGGAGGTGGCCACGCCGCTCTCCTGCCACGGCTACTCGCTGTTCGACGACGGCACTCTGGTGATCTTCCGCGCCACCTCCGACGAGCCGACCCGGGTCCACCCGATGCAGGTGTGGCAGACCCCGTTCCAGTCCGACGCGTACGCCGCGCGCCAGCCCGCCGGCACCGGTGCGCTGGCCCGGGTGGGCAACGCCGACCTCGTCCGCGGCATCTCGGACGCGCTGTCCGTCGCCCGGATGGTCGGCGAGATGAGCCCGTCGATCCCGGTGTACGAGGCGCTGATCGCCACCTGCGTCCGGGTCTTCGACCACTACCACTGGCTGGGCGAGGCGGAGCTGTGCGACCTGCGCACCCCGCTCGCCGAGGTGCGTGCGACCGCCGAGCAGGTGCTCGACGAGTACGAGAAGGTCGAGGCGCTCACCACCGCCGCGGCCACCGCGCTGGAGGCCGCGGCGGCCGACATCGCGTCGCTGGTCCGCCGGGTCAACGGCGAGGCACCCACCGGCACCGACGGCTGGATCCGCCAGCTCGCGGAACTGCGCCGGGCCCAGGGCCACCTGGAGACGCTGCGCGAGCTGCGCTACGTCGACGTGGCCCGGATCGACGCGCTGGCCACCGAGCTGTCCGGCCAGCTCGACGCCGCCGCCCGGCGCGCCGTGGCGTTCCTCGAGCGCGACGACGCGTTCGCCGGCTACCGCGACGAGGTCGACCGGCTCGCCACCGAGGGTGCGGAGGCTCCCACGGTCGCGGCGGTCGGGCCGGTCAACGAGAAGCTGATCGAGCAGGCCGACGCGCTGCGCCTCGTAACCGACGTGGTCGGCACGCTGGACATCGCCGACGCCACCGTGCGCACCACGATCCTGGAGCGGATCGGCGAGGTGCTCGGCGGGGTCAACCGGGCGCGGGCCACCCTCGACGCCCGCCGCCGCGACCTGGCCGCGATCGAGGGCCGGGCCGGCTTCGCGGCCGAGTTCGCGCTGCTCAACCAGGCGGTGACCGGCGCGCTGGCGGCCGCGGACACCCCGGAGGCGTGCGACGACCAGCTCGGCCGGCTGCTGCTGCAGGTGGAGAACCTCGAGTCGCGGTACGGCGAGTTCGACGACTTTCTCACCGAGCTGTCCACCAAGCGCACGGACGTCTACGAGGCGTTCTCGGCCCGCAAGCAGGCGCTGGTCGACGACCGCGCGCGGCGGGCCGACCGGCTCGTCGAGTCCGCGGACCGGATCCTCATCAGCGTCCGCCGCCGTGCGTCCACTATAGACACGCTGGACGACGTCAACACCTACTTCGCCGCGGACCCGATGGTGGCCAAGCTCCGCTCGGTCGCCGACGAGCTGCGGGCGCTCGGCGACGCGGTGCGCGCCGAGGAGCTGGACGGCCGGGTCAAGGCCGCGCGGCAGGAGGCCGGCCGGGCGTTGCGGGACCGGGTCGACCTGTTCCGCGACGGCGGCGAGACCATCCAGCTCGGCCGGCACCGGTTCGCCGTCAACACGCAGGCGATCGAGCTGGCCCTGGTGCCGCACGAGGGCGCGCTGGCGGTCGCCGTCACCGGCACCGACTACCGGGCGCCGGTCGACGACCCGGAGTTCGCCAGCACGCGCGAGTTCTGGGACCAGCCGCTGGTCTCGGAGTCCCCGGCCGTGAGTCGCGCCGAGTTCCTGGCCACCTCGATCCTCGCCACCGCCGACCTCGACGCGCTGCGCGCCGCCGCGGCCGGCGGCACGCTCGCCGACCTGGTGCGGCGGGCCGCCGAGGAGCGCATCGACGAGGGCTACGAGCGGGGCATCCACGACGCCGACGCCACCGCGATCCTGGACGCGCTGCTGCGCCTGCACGCCGCCGCCGGGCTGCTGCGCTATCCGCCCGTTGCCCGGTCGGCCGCCCAGCTCTTCTGGGCGTTCGGCTCCCCGAACCAGGCCTGGCAGCGGCGGGCCGCCTCGCTGGCCCGGGCGCGCGCGGTGTTCGGTGGCTCACCGGCGATCGACGAGCTGGAAGCCGAACTGGGCGCGGCCATCACGGCGTTCGGGCTGCTCGACCACCCGCTGGCCGGCGAATATCTGTTCGAGGAGCTGGCCGCGGGCAGCAACGGGTTCGTCACGAGCGCCGGTGCTCGGGCCCTGGTGACCGAGTTCCGCAAGCGGCTCGGCCGGCCCAAGGCGCGCGAGTTCGACGAGGACCTGCGCGCGCTCGGCGACGACCTGGCGGCCCGGCACCAGCTCGCCGAGGCCTGGCTGACCGCCTTCGCGAACGGGCACGACGACCTCGCCGAGGCGGTCGCGATCGAGCTGTGCGGGGCGGACCTGCCCCGCTACGACTCGTCGGCTTCGCTGACCGCGACGGTCGACGGGCTGCTCGCCACCCACCCACGGATCGCCGAACGCCGGCTGACCCTGCGGTTGGACGAGGCGCTGACGCGTACCCGGGAGTTCCGTGACCGCCGGGTCCCGGCCTTCCGCGACTACCAGCGCAAGCGCGCGGTCGTCACGGCCCGGGCCGGTTCACGGTTGCGGCTGGACGAGCACAAGCCGCGGGTGATGGCCGGGTTCGTGCGCAACCGGCTGCTGGACGAGGTCTACCTTCCCCTGATCGCCGACAACCTGGCGAGGCAGGTGGGCGCCGCGGGTGACGGCAAGCGGGTCGACCAGTCCGGCCTGCTCCTGCTGATCTCCCCGCCCGGCTACGGCAAGACCACGCTGATGGAGTACGTCGCGAGCCGGCTCGGGCTGGTGTTCGTCAAGGTGAACGGGCCGGCCCTGGGCACCGGCGTCACCTCGGTCGACCCGGCGTCGGCGCCCAACGCGACCGCGCGGCAGGAGGTCGAGAAGATCTCGTTCGCGCTGGAGATGGGCAGCAACGTGCTGCTCTACCTCGACGACATCCAGCACACGTCGCCCGAGCTGCTGCAGAAGTTCATCTCGCTCTGCGACGCGCAGCGCCGGATGGAGGGCGTCTGGGACGGCCGGACCCGGACGTACGACCTGCGCGGCAAGCGGTTCGCGGTGTGCATGGCCGGCAACCCCTACACCGAGTCCGGCAAGCGGTTCCGGGTGCCCGACATGCTGGCCAACCGGGCCGACGTGTGGAACCTCGGCGACGTCCTGTCCGGCCGCGAGGACCTGTTCGCGCTCAGCTACGTCGAGAACGCGCTGACCGCCAACCCGGTGCTGGCGCCACTGTCCACACGGGAGCGTGGCGACGTCGAGCTGCTCGTGCGGATGGCCCGGGGCGACAGCTCGGTGCTGCCCGACCAGCTGGCGCACCCGTACCCGGCGGTCGAGCTGGCCCAGATCCGGTCGGTGCTCACGAAGCTGCTGCGGGTGCAGGACGTGGTGCTCGCCGTCAACCGCGCCTACATCGCCTCCGCGGGGCAGGACGACGCCGCCCGCACCGAGCCGCCGTTCCTGCTGCAGGGCTCGTACCGCAACATGAACAAGCTCGCCGAACGGATCCTGCCGGTGATGAACGACGAGGAGCTGGAGACGGTCCTCGACGACCACTACCTGGGCGAGGCACAGACCCTGGCCGCGGCGGCGGAGGCCAACCTGCTCAAGCTGGCCGAGCTCCGGGGGCGCCTGTCGGCGGCGCAGGCGCAGCGGTGGGCGGCGGTGAAGGCCGCCTATCTGCGCCAGAAGGCGCTCGGCGGCGCCGACGACGACCCGATGGCCCGCGCGGTGGGCGCGGTCGGCCTGGTCGCGGACCGCATCGGCGCCATCGAGGCCGCGCTGCGGGACCGGCCCTAGCGCCAGACCTGTTCCGCGACCCGGCGGAAGTTGCCGCCCAGGATGCCGGTGATGGCCTCCGCCGGGTAGCCGCGGTCGATCAGCGCCTGCTCGACCCGGAGCAGGTCCTCCGGCGGCATGATCTTGATCGGGCCCCACCGGGCGTACATCTCGGGGAACAGTTCCGGGTTCTCGGCCATCTCGCGGTTGAGGTCTTCGAGGTCGAACGAGTAGTCGGAGGACACGCCGACGTGGTCGGGGCCGACCAGCTCCACCGCGTAGTCGATGTGGCGGACCATCGCCTCGACCGAGGCGTCGTTGGGGCCGAGGAAGATGCCGACGCCGGTGATGCCGACGACTCCCCCGGTCTCCGCGCACGCCCGGGCCTGGTCGTCGGTGATGTTGCGCTCGTGCTCCCACAGCGCCCGCATGCACGAGTGGCTGTAGACCATCGGCTTCTCGGTGACCTCGGCCAGGTCGAGGCCGGTGCGGATGCTGCAGTGCGAGCCGTCGACGACCATGCCGACCGCGTTCATCTCCCGGACCAGGTCCCGCCCGTACGCCGTGAGCCCCTCGTCGACCACGTCGGTGCACCCGGACCCGGCCGCGTTGCGCACGTTGTAGGTGGGCAGCAGCGTGCGTACGCCGAGGTCGTAGAACTCCTTGACCCGCTCGAGCCGGCCGCCCAGCGGCGCGGAGTCCTCCAGGTCGAAGGCCACGCCCACCTGGCCGGCCCGGGTCGCCGCGTCGATGTCGGCGACCCCGTCGACCAGGGTCAGCCGCTCGTCCGCGGTCACCCCCGCCCGCCAGGTGTGCAGCAGCTCGAAGACCAGCTCCGTGGGATGGGGCGAGAAGCCGACGTTGACCGAGACGTACGCGCCGCCGGCGCGGGCGTAGCGGGCCAGCTCGCCGATGTCCGCCGTGGGCACGAGCGGCAGGCAGCAGTGCTGTTCCCAGAGGAGCCGATGATCCATTACCGCACCCTACGCCGCCATCTTGAATCGGCGCAGGGCCAGCGGGGCGAACACCGCGGTCAGCAGGGCGCAGCCGACCAGCAGGTAAGCCAGGCTCGCCCCGGGCGGGTCGCCGGCCATCAGCGCCCGCGCGGCGGTGACGAGCTGGCTGACCGGGTTCACGTCGACGAACGCCTGCAGCCAGCCCGGCAGCGTGGCCGGCGTGGTGAAGATGTTGCTGAAGAACGACAGCGGATAGAGCACGGCCTGGGTCAGCGCGAGCACGGCGCCCGGCATCCGCAGCGAGAGCGCGAGCAGCGTCCAGGCCCACGACAGGCTGACCGCGAACAGCAGCACGAGCAGCACGGCGGCCACCACACCCGGCACGCCGCCGGCCGGGCGGAAGCCGAGCGCGAGGCCCAGCGCCACCACCACGACCGAGGCCAGCGCGTAGCGGACCACGTCGCCGATGAGGGCGCCGACGAGCACCGCGCCGGGGCGGATCGACAGGGTGCGGAACCGGTCGTACACCCCGGTCGCGATGTCGACGCTGAGCGCGGCGCCCGTCGTGCCGGTGGTCACCAGCAGCGTCATCACCAGGATCCCGGGGATCAGATAGCCGATGTACGCGTCGATCGAGCCGCCGATCGCACCGCCGAACAGGAGGCTGAAGATCAGCGTGAAGACGACCGGATGGACGGCCACGTCGAGCAGCTGCACCGGGGTGCGCCGGAATTTCTTCAGGGCCCGACCGCCGAAGGCGAGCGTGACGGCCCCCGTGCCTGGCCGGGTCATGCGGGCTGCTCCGCCCGCTGGTCGTTGGTGAGGGCCAGGAACACCTCGTCGAGGCTCGGCTGGCCCAGGGCGAACTCGGCCACCTCGATGCCGGCCCAGGACAGCTCGGCCAGCGCCGCCGCCGCGCCACCGGCCGCCTCCGCCCGGGCGGTGAGCACGGCGGGGTCGCTGCCTTCCGCGGCAGCGGCGCCCAGCACCCGGGACAGCACCTGACGGGCGGCGTCCCGGTCCTCGGCGTCGTGCAGCCGCACCCGCAGGATGCCGCCGCCGATGGACGCCTTGAGCTGGCCGGTGGTGCCCGCGGCGACGATCCGGCCGTGGTCGATGACCGCGATCCGGTCGGCGAGCTGGTCGGCCTCGTCGAGGTACTGCGTGGTGAGCAGCACGGTGGCGCCGTCCGCGACCAGCGACCGGACCAGGCTCCACACCTCGCTGCGGCTGCGCGGGTCGAGGCCGGTGGTCGGCTCGTCGAGGAACAGCAGGTCGGGCGCCACCACCAGGCCCGCGGCGAGGTCGAGCCGCCGGCGCATCCCGCCCGAGTAGGTCCGGACCAGGCGGTCGGCCGCGGCGGCGAGGTCGAACCGGTCGAGCAGCTCGGCGGCCCGCTCCGCGGTGGCTGCCCGGGCGAGGCCGTGCAGGCGGCCGAGCAGGGTCAGGTTCTCCCGGCCGGTCAGGGTCTCGTCGACCGACGCGTACTGGCCGGTCAGGCTGATCCGGTCCCGGACCGCTGTCGCCTCGGCGACCACGTCGTGGCCGAACACCCGGGCGCGGCCGGCGTCGGGGCGCAGCAGCGTGGCCAGCATCCGGATCGTGGTGGTCTTGCCGGCGCCGTTGGGGCCGAGGAAGCCGTAGACCGAGCCGGTCGGCACGGTCAGGTCGATGCCGTCCACCGCCCTGGTCGCGCCGAACGCCTTGACCAGCCCCTCCGCTTCGATTGCGTGCATCCGCATCTCCTTAGAGTTGAACTCTAGTGTTGCACTACAGTGACGTCATTCGTCAAGGTGTGCGCGCGGAATGCTGGGGAAGAAGAGAGGGGTCCACGCGGGATGGGAGGACGCCATGCAGGCCGCAGTTGGTGACCGGCTCGTCGTCGAGGGCGTCCATGTGGGCGATCCGCGGCGGACCGGCGAGATCGTCGAGGTACGCCACGAGGACGGCAGCCCGCCGTACCTGGTCCGGTGGCCGGACGGCAGCGAAGGGCTGGTGTTCCCGGGCACCGAGGCGCACGTGGAGCGCCCGGCGCGGTAACAGGTCAGCCGATGACCGCCGGTCGGGGCGCGTCGGGGGCCGGCGCGCCCCGGTCGAGCCGGCGCCACGTGCGCCGGAAGACCAGCGGCGTCAAGGTCACCAGAAGATAGATCGACGCCGAGAGCACGAGCGCCGGCGTACGGCCGAGCGCGTCCAGGGTCAGGCCGCCGAGCAGGCCACCGAGCGGGATGCCGGCCCAGGCCAGCGATCCGGTGAAGCCGAAGACCCGGGCGTGCAGCTCGGGCGGCACGCGTTCGAACATCGCGCTGGTGATGATCGGGTTGATCGACGCCGACATCGCGCCCACCCAGACCGCGATGCCCAGCACGACCAACAGGTTGGTGGTCGAGGCCAGCCCGAACAGCAGCGGCGAGCCGGCCAGCAGCAGCGAGACCGCGAACGTCGGGTAGCGCGGCAGGCGCGGGCCGAGCCAGGCGAACACCAGCGAGCCGAGCACCGCGCCGAACCCGAACGCGCCCGCGATCGTGCCGAGCACCAGCGGGTCACCGACCGTCTGCTTGATCCAGATCGGCACGTACACCGCCATCGTCGCCTGGTCGATCAGGTTGGTGAACAGGAGCAGCCCGGAGATGGCCAGCAGCAGCCGCTCGGTGCGCACGTAGCGGAGCCCCACCCGCAGCGACGCGAAGTAACCGTCCTCCGTGGACGGACGGGCCGCCGCCGGCACCGCGATCGCGATCAGCACCGCGGCGAACAGCGCGGCGGCGGCGTCCAGCAGGAGCACGTCGGCCGGCCCAAGCAGGGTGATCAGCCCACCGGCGGCCGGCGTGCCGAGCAGGAACGACAGCCGCTCGACGGTCGCGTAGAGCGAGGTCACCCGCTCCAGCGGCGCGCCCGTGGCGGCGGCGAGGTCGGGCACCATCAGCCGCTTCGAGGCGTCGGTGAGGCTCTGCACGGCGCCGAGCGCGGCGACGATGCCGAGCAGCGCGCCGAACGGCAGCCCGGCGAGATGGCTGGTGGCCGGCGCCGCGGCGAGCACAAGGGCGCAGGCCACGCCGCCGGCGACCGCGCACCGCTTCCGGCCGATCCGGTCGATCACCGGCGCTCCGGCGACCCGCACCAGCACGTAGCACCCGGTCTGCGCGAACGCGACGAGGCCCACGCGGCTCGGCGACCCACCGGACTCGATCACCAGCCACGGCAGCGCGATCATCGTCATCTTGTTGCCGGCCAGCGACGCACCCTCCGCGACGAGGAACGCCACCAGCGGTCCCCGCCGCACCCGGTCCATGGCTCCTGAGCAAACCGGCAAAGATCGAAGTCCGCAACCCTGCGCCTATCCGGCGGGCACCTCCACGCGGTCCGCGGCCTGGTCGTCCGCGGCCGGCCGGGCCGGGCGGCGGATGACCAGCAGCGCCACCACCACAGCGGCGACCGCGCCGACCACCCCGGCCCACGACGCGATCGACATCGCACCGACGAACGCGTCACGGGCGGCCCGCGCCAGACCGGTGTCGCCGGTCGCCGCGGCCACCGCGAGCGCCTCGCCCACCGAGTGCCGCGTGCCGGCCGGCGCCGTCTCCGGCATCCGCGCCGCGAACGCGGAGGTCAGCACCGTGCCCAGGACCGCGACGCTGAGCGCCTGACCGACCTGTTGCACGGTGTCGTTGACGGCCGAGCCGACGCCCGCGCGATCCTTCGGCAACGCGGCGAGCAGCGTGCCGACGGCGGCAGGTCCGGCTGTGCCACTGCCGGCGCCGGTCAGCATCAGCGCCACCACGAGGCGGCCGTAGCCGTCACCCGGCGACGTGCCGGCCAGCAGCGCGAACCCGACGCCGAGCAGCACCAGGCCGGTCGCGATCGCCGCCCGGGCGCCGAACCGCTTGTCGAGCACCACGCCGACGCCGTTGAACACCATGACCGTGGCGATCATCGGCGCCAGCGCCAGGCCGGCCTTCAGCGGCGAGAAGCCGAGGACGAACTGGAGGTACTGCGTCAGCGCGAGCAGGATGCCGCCGCTCGCGAAGGCGAGCAGCACGATCGACAGGCTGGCGCCGCTGAAGTTCCGGTCGCGGAACAGGCCCAGCGGCAGCATCGGCTCGGGGACGCGGCGCTCCCAGAGTCCGAACGCGACGATGCCGACGGCGGCCACCACGAGCGCGACGACGACCTGGCCGGCGCCCCAGCCGACCCGCGAGGCCTCGATGATCCCCCAGACCAGCGCGCCCAGCCCGACCATGGACAGCAGCGCGCCGACCAGGTCGGGCCGGCGGGCCGGCCCGCGGGACTCCGGGATGATGAGCAGTGCCGCGACGATGCCGAGGGCCGCGACCGGCACATTGAGCAGGAAGACCGAGCCCCACCAGAAGTGCTCGAGCAGCAGGCCGCCGACCGTGGGCCCGCCCAGCGCGCCGACCATGAGCACGGAGCTCCACACCGCGACCGCCTTCTTGCGCTCGTCGTCGTCGAAGACGGTGGCGAGGATCGAGAGCGTGCCGGGCATCAGGAAGGCCCCGCCGACGCCCATCGCCGCGCGCGCGGCGATCAGCTGACCGGGTGACTGCGCGAAGGTCGCGGCCAGCGAGGCCAGCCCGAAGATCACGAGCCCGATCACCAGACCGCGGCGGCGGCCGTGCCGGTCGGAGAGGCTGCCGGCGGTGAGCAACAGGCCGGCGAACACCAGGATGTACGCGTCGATCATCCACTGGATGTCGGAGGGTGTGGCGCCGAGATCGTCGACCAGGGTCGGGATCGCGACGTTGAGCACGGTGTTGTCGATGACGAGGACCAGCAGGGCGAGACAGAGCACGCCGAGGATCCACCAGCGGCGGGGGTCTCGTCGAGGGGTGTCCATGTGTGTACCTCCTCGTACACTGTGCGACTCTCTCGCACAGTGTACGACTGACTCGTACGGTGTGCGAGCCCGGCTACCATGAGCGAATGCCAGACCCGTTCGCCACCTCGGTGTGGAGCCGTCCGCCCCGGTCCGGCGGCGGCTCGCCGGCGCTGAGCCGGGACCAGATCGTCAAGGCCGCCCTGGAGCTGCTCGACACCGAGGGCATCGACGGGCTGAGCATGCGACGGCTGGGCGCGAAGCTCGGCTCGGGCGCGACCTCGGTCTACTGGCACGTGGCCAACAAGGACGAGTTGCTCGACCTGGCCATCGACGCGGTGATGGGCGAGGTGCCGCTCCCGGCCGCCGACGCGGACTGGCGCACGGCCGCGGCGGCCATGGTGCGCGGCATGCGGGACGTGCTGGTCCGCCATGCGTGGATCGCGAGCCTGTTCGGCGTGCGGCTGAACGTGGGCCCGAACTCGCTGTCTCTCGGCGAGGCGACGATCACGCTCCTGGAGCGGGCGGGCTTCCCGCCGGACGAGGCGGCGTACGCGGCAGCGCTGCTCAGCTCCCACGCGATCGGCGCGGCGGTCACCACGGCGGCCTGGCACACGGCGGTGGCCCGGTCGGGCCTCAGCGAGGCCGAGCTGGGCCGGTCGGTGTCCGAGTTCCAGCAACAGCAGCGTGACAGCTACCCACACCTCGCCCCGGCACCGGTCGACATCCCCGCCTTCCAGCGCGACGCCTTCGAGTACGGCCTCGACCGCCTGCTCGACGGCCTGGCCGCCCGGCTGGCCTGAGAAGTCCCTTTCCGCGCTTCCCGCGGATGCATTAGTTGACTCTGACTATTCAGTCATGGATAGTTGGGGCTGACTAATGGAGGCGACGATGGCAGCGGCGAAGCGGAAGGTCGGCAACCTGCTGGCCCTGGCGGTGCTCTCCTACCTGACGGTGGGGCCGAAGCACCCCTACGAGCTGTCCCGGTTGCTGCGCGAGCACCACGACGACCGCAGCTTCCGGTTCAACCACGGCTCGCTCTACATGGTGATCCAGCAGCTCGCCAAGGCCGGGTTCGCGGCCGAGGTCGAGACCACCCGGGAGGGGCAGCGACCCGAGCGCACCGTCTACGCGATCACCGACGCGGGCCGCGCCGAGTTGCGCGACTGGCTGCGCGCGTTGGTCGGCGAGCCCGACTACGAATACCCGCACTTCGTCGCGGCGCTGTCGCTGATCGCGGCGCTTCCGCCCGACGAGGCGGTCACGCTGCTCCGGCAGCGCGGGCTGCGCCTCGCCGAGCAACGCGCGGAGATCCGGGCGCTGGTCGACAGCGCGGCCGGGGTGCACCCGCTGTTCCTCGTCGAGGAGGAATACCGCGTCGCGCTGCTCGATGCCGAGATCGCCTTCGTCGAGCGGTTCATCGGTCAGATCACGGATCCGGAGACGGGCTGGGGTCCGCAGTGGGCCGCCTTCCACTCCGGCTCAGGGGACAAGGGGGACGAGTCATGATCCGCACCGCACTGGTCATCGGCGGCGGCATCGCCGGCCCGGCGACCGCCATGGCCCTGCAGAAGGCCGGCATCGACGCCACCATCTACGAGGCGTCCACCGCACCGCGCTCCGGCGCGTTCCTGACGCTGGCACCCAACGGCGTCGACGCGCTGCGGGTGCTCGACGCCGACGAGGCCGCGCTGGCGGCCGCGTTCCCGACGCCGGGCATCACCCTGCGCAGCACCACGGGCAAGGTGCTCGGGGTGAGCAGCACGGGCGGCGCGCGCAGCTTCACGCTGCGGCGGGCCGAGCTCTACCGGGCGCTGCATGACGAGGCGGTGGCCCGCGGCATCCCGGTGGTGACCGGCAAGCGGCTGGTCGGCTACGCCGAAGACGCGACGGGGGTACGCGCCGAGTTCGCCGACGGCAGCACCGCGGCGGCCGACGTGCTGGTCGGTGCCGACGGCATCCACTCGGCGGTCCGCCGCACGATGGACCCGACGGCGCCCGCGCGGCGAGCCCCCCAGCAATGGGGCGGCCCGCGCC
>NZ_JBFAIU010000020.1:32149-43958 GCF_040654855.1 Asanoa sp. NPDC050611 | reverse complement strand
ACCTGGAGATCTACGGCACGGACGGCACGCTCGTCATGGTCAGATAACGGCGCGTCCGCACCATGTCGTCGTAGCGGCGCCGCACCGCGGCCAGCAGGGCGTCGCGTCCCGGAATGGGGCGGGCCGGTCGCCGGAGCCGAACTCCGTGGTCGCGTACATCATTCGGCGTCTCTTCGGCGCCGTGCTGACACTGGTCATCGTCAGCATGATCACCTTCGGCATCTTCTACCTGGTGCCACGCTGGGCCGGCGGCACCGCCGAGGACCTGGCCTCCCGCTACGTCGGCCGCACGGCCAACCCGGAGCAGGTGGCCGAGGCCGCGCACGGGCTCGGGCTCGACAAGCCGTTCTTCGCGCAGTACTGGGACTGGCTGCAGGCCATCTTCGTCGGCCGTGACTTCTCGTTCGGCTCGACGCAGGCGCACTGCCCCGCGCCGTGCCTGGGTTACTCGTTCATCGGCCGTAACCCGGTGCTGCCCGACATCCTGGACCGCCTGCCGGTCACCGCGTCACTCGCCTTCGGCGCGGCGATCATCTGGGTGATCTTCGGTGTGGCCACCGGCGTGCTCTCCGCCCTCAAGCGGGGCAGCATCTTCGACCGGGCCGCGATGGGCATCGCGCTCGGCGGCGTCTCGCTGCCGATCTTCTGGACCGGCCTCGTCTCGCTGGTCATCTTCAGCTACACGCTCCACTGGACCAAGCCCGGTGGCGCGTACACACCGATCGAACAGAATCCGGGCGAGTGGGCGTACAGCCTGCTGCTGCCCTGGATCACGCTCGCCCTGCTGTTCTCAGCGGCGTACGCCCGGCTGACCCGTGCGGGCATGCTCGAGACGATGGGTGAGGACTACATCCGCACGGCACGGGCCAAGGGCCTGCGGGAACGCACGGTCGTCACCAAGCACGGCCTGCGCGCGGCGCTCACCCCGATCGCGACCATCTTCGGCCTCGACGTCGGCCTGCTGATGGGCGGCGCGGTGCTCACCGAGAGCACCTTCTCGCTGCCGGGCATCGGCAAGTACGCGATCGACGCCATCAACGCCAACGACATGCCCAAGGTGATGGGTTTCGTCATCTTCGCCGCGGGCTTCGTCGTCATCGCAAACCTGATCGTGGACGTGGTGTACGCGGTCATCGACCCGAGGGTGAGGCTGGCCTGATGCCTGCTCCAGATGCCTTCCTCGATGTGCGGGACCTGCGCATCCACTTCCCGACCGACGACGGCCTGGTCAAGTCCGTCGACGGGCTGACCTTCTCGCTGCAGCGCGGCAAGACGCTCGGCATCGTCGGCGAGTCGGGCTCCGGCAAGTCGGTGACCAGCCTCGGCATCCTCGGCCTGCACAACAAGCGCAACGCCCGGGTGTCGGGCCAGATCACGCTCGACGGCACCGACATCGTCAACGCCGACCCGGAGACGGTCCGCAAGATGCGTGGCCGCCGGATGGCGATGATCTTCCAGGACCCGCTGTCGGCGATGCACCCGTACTACACGGTGGGCCACCAGATCATCGAGGCCTACCGGGTGCACAACAACGTGTCGAAGGCGGTCGCCAAGAAGCACGCCATCGACATGCTGGGCCGGGTCGGCATCCCGCAGCCGAACCGCCGGGTCGACGACTACCCGCACCAGTTCTCGGGCGGCATGCGGCAGCGCGCGATGATCGCGATGGCGCTGTCCTGCGACCCGGAGCTGCTGATCGCGGACGAGCCGACCACCGCGCTCGACGTGACGGTGCAGGCGCAGATCCTCGACCTCATGCGGGACCTGCAGCAGGAGTTCAACTCCGCGCTGATCATCATCACGCACGACCTGGGCGTGGTCGCCGAGCTGGCCGACGACGTCCTGGTCATGTACGGCGGCAAGTGCATCGAGTACGGCTCCGCCGTGACGATCTTCGAGGAGCCGGAGCACCCGTACACCTGGGGCCTGCTCGGATCCATGCCGCGGCTCGACCGCGGCGTGAGCAACCGGCTCCTGCCGATCTCGGGCAACCCGCCGTCGCTGATCAACGTGCCGTCGGGCTGTGCGTTCCACCCGCGCTGCGCCTACGAGGCGCGGACCGGTGGTTTGGGTTCGACGGAGGTTCCGCAGCTGGTCGAGTCCGGCCGGGGCCACCTGGTGCGATGCCACATGCCCGTGGCCGAGCGCAAGCGGATCTGGCAGGAGCAGGTCCGCCCGAAGTTGGAGGCAACATCATGACGGAGAGCACCGCCCGGGAAGGCGTCGCCACGCAGACCCCCAAGCAAGAGGCGCTGCTCTCGGCCCAAGGGCTGCAGAAGCACTTCCCGATCACCAAGGGTCTGTTGAAGCGGCAGGTCGCCGCCGTCAAGGCCGTCGACGGCATCGACTTCGAGGTCTACAAGGGCGAGACCCTGGGCCTGGTCGGCGAGTCCGGCTGTGGCAAGAGCACGACCGGCCGCCTGATCACGCGCCTGGCCGAGCCGACCGCGGGCAAGATCATGTTTGAGGGCAAGGACATCTCGCACCTCAGCACCGGTGCCATGCGCCCGTTCCGGCGTGACATGCAGATGATCTTCCAGGACCCGTTCTCGTCGCTGAACCCGCGGCACACGGTCGGCACGATCGTCGGCGCGCCGTTCCACATCCAGGGCGTGAAGACCCCGCACGGCGTCAAGCGCGCGGTGCAGGACCTGCTCAAGCTGGTGGGCCTCAACCCGGAGCACTACAACCGCTACCCGCACGAGTTCTCGGGCGGCCAGCGGCAGCGCATCGGCATCGCCCGCACGCTCGCGCTCAAGCCGAAGCTGATCATCGCGGACGAGCCGGTCTCGGCGCTCGACGTGTCGATCCAGGCCCAGGTCGTCAACCTGCTCGAGGACCTGCAGGAAGAGCTCGGCCTGACCTACGTCGTGATCGCGCACGACCTGTCCGTGGTGCGGCACATCTCGGACCGGGTCGCGGTCATGTACCTCGGCAAGATCGTCGAGATCGCCGACCGCGAGACGCTCTACGCGAACCCGCGGCACCCGTACACGGTCGCGCTCATGTCGGCGGTGCCGGTGCCGAACCCGCGCCGCCGCGAGGCCAACCAGCGCCAGCGGGTGCTGCTGACCGGCGACGTGCCGAGCCCGATCGACCCGCCGTCCGGCTGCCGCTTCCGCACCCGGTGCTGGAAGGCGCAGGAAATCTGCGCCACCACCGAGCCGCCGCTCGTCATCCGCGAGGGCGACGCGCCCGGCCACCAGACCGCGTGCCACTTCCCGGTCGCCGACAACGAGGAAGTCGCGGGCCGCACGGCCGCAGCGTAAAGACGAGGTTCCCGGGTCCGTCGGGGGCGCGACCGTCGCTCCCGCCGGACACCGCTCCGCTTCGCTCCGCTGCCAGGTCCGCCGTGGGTTGCGGCAAGGGCTCAAGGGCGGGGAGGTCGGCCTCGAAGGCTGACCCGACCGACCAGTGTCGACGCCGGTGCTGACCCTCGGGTTGGTTGTGTAATCAGAGCAGTGCCGACTGCGGCGTCAACGCTCGGGTCGGTTGTGTGCTCAGAGCAGTGCCGGCTGCGGCGTCAACGCTCGGGTCGGTTGTGTGCTCAGAGCAGTGCCGGCTGCGGCGTCAACGCTCGGGTCGGTTGTGTGCTCAGAGCAGTGCCGGCTGCGGCGTCAACGCTCGGGTCGGTTGTGTGCTCAGAGCAGTGCCGGCCGCGGCCTCAACCCTCGGGTCGGTTGAGTAGGCCGAGGGCGATGCTGTGCACGGCGTCGAGGTCTCCCGGGTCTTTCAGGCTCGCCTTTCCACCGGTCACCGCGTACCACTCGGCGGCGTCCTTGTATTGCACCCGGAGCACGACGTTGCCGTCGGTCAACTCCGTCCGCAACGTCAGGTCGCCCGTGATCACGCCGACCTCGTCGGTCATCACTCCGCCCGGGCCGGCGGTGAGGTCGGACTGCTTGGCGGCGGGTTCGCTCATGGGCAGGTCTCCAGCATGTCGGCGAGCGCGTCCTTCTCCGCGCTGGTCACCGTCAGCTTCCAGTAATGCTTGACGGTGATCCAGTCTTGCGCGTATTCGCACCAGAAGTCGCGGTTGCTCGGCTTCCAGGTCGACGGATCCTGGTCACCCTTTGCCCGGTTGCTGCTCGCCGAAACCGCCAGCAGTTGAGGGCGCGTCAGGTCGTTGGCGAAGTCGCCCCGGCGCGTGTCGTCCCACTCGTCGGCGCCCGAGCGCCAGGCGTTGGCGAGCGGCACCATGTGGTCGATGTCCACGTCGGACGGATCAGTGAAGACCCGGTTGTCGTAGATGCTCTGCCACCGGCCGCCGACCACGTTGCACCCGCTCACCTCGACCCCGGTGCCGTCGCGGCCAAGCACCGTGTCGCGGACGTCACAGTTCTTGCCGGCCTTGCGCCAGTGCGGGAACCGGTCGCGGCTGTAGCCGGCCATCGAACCCGACCGGGCGACGGCCAACTGGTCGAGCAACCGGGTCGATTCGGTGGCCGCTGCGCTGGTTGTGGTGCTTCGCGGATCGGCCGAACCGGGCTCAACCGGGACGCAACCCGCGGCTCCGGCGAGCACCAGCGCGGCGGCGAGGACATTGACGAGGATGCGGGGGGTACGCACGTCCTAAGCGTGCGCCCTGCGCGCCACCCAAGCGAGAACCGCCGACGCTTTCGGCGATTCGGTGGTAGTCCGTGATCGCGCGGGGCAGATTGGGCACATGACCGTGCCCACGCCCCTGCGGCTCAAGTCATCCGCCGGACGTGGCGTGCTGTTCGCGACCATCCTCGCCTCCGGGATGGCCTTCCTCGACGGCACGATCGTCAACGTCGCGTTGCCGCACATCGGCGCCGACCTCGGCTCGAGCGTCGCCGGTCTGCAGTGGACCGTCAACGGCTACCTGCTCACGCTGGCCGCCTTTGTGCTGCTGGGCGGCTCGCTCGGTGACCGCCTCGGCCGCCGCAAGATCTTCGTGATCGGCATCGTCTGGTTCACCATCGCGTCCCTGCTCTGCGCGATCTCGCCGACCATCGGCATGCTGATCGGCGCCCGGTTCCTGCAGGGCGCCGGCGCGGCGCTGCTCACCCCCGGCTCACTGGCGATCATCCAGGCCTCGTTCCAGGCCGACGAGCGCGGCAAGACGATCGGTCTGTGGTCGGGCTTCAGCGGCATCTCCACCGCCCTCGGCCCGTTCGTCGGCGGCTACCTGATCGACGCGCTGTCCTGGCGCTGGGCGTTCCTGATCAACCTGCCGCTCGGCGTCGTCGCCGTCCTGGCGGCGTTGCGCTGGGTGCCGGAGAGCCGCGCGCCCCGCGAGGACACCAGGTTCGACGTGACCGGCGCCGTGCTCGCCGCCCTCGCCCTGGCCGGCATCACGTTCGCGCTGATCGAGGCGCCCGACGACGGCTGGGGTGCCCCGCTCGTCGTCGGCGCGATCGGCGTCGGCGTGGCCTCGGCCGTCGGCTTCGTGCTCGTCGAGCGCCGCAAGGGCGACGCGGCGATGACCCCGCCGGCCCTGTTCCGCAGCCGCGTCTTCTCGATCCTCAACATCTACACCGTCGTCGTGTACGCCGCCCTCAGCGGACAGAGTTTCTTCCTGGCCGTGACCCTGCAGAACGTGGCAGGTTACGACGCCTTCCAGGCCGGCCTCGCCACGTTGCCGGCCACTGTGCTGATGCTGCTGCTCTCGGCCCGCTCGGGCGAGCTGGCCACCCGGATCGGCCCGCGCTGGCAGCTCACGATCGGCCCGGTCGTCGCCGCCATCGGGGTGATCCTGCTGCGCCGCGTCGGCCCGGACACCGACTACCTCACCGACGTGCTGCCCGGCGTGCTGCTCTTCGGCCTCGGGTTGGTCACGCTCGTGGCGCCGCTGACCACCGCCGTGCTCGGCGCGGTCGAGATGCAGCACTCCGGCGTCGCCAGCGGGGTCAACAACGCCGCGGCCCGGGCCGGCGCGCTGCTCGCCATCGCCGCGCTGCCGCTGTTCGTCGGCCTGAGCGGCGCCGCCTACGAGGTGCCCTCGGCGCTGACCGCGTCGTTCCGCGAGGCGATGCTCTGGTGCGCCGGCCTGATGGTCTCCGGCTCGGTGCTGGCGGTCGTCTTCTGTGGACGCCTGCCCAGGATCGCCTGGCACCGCGCGGTGACGACCATGACGACGCCCAACCACTCAGTGCACCCGGTGCAGGAAAGCGACGCCTGAAGGCCGGAGCCCGGCACCCCGTGTTCGGGTGCCGGGCTCCGGTCTTTTTCCGGGATCGCCGGTTACTTGCGGGCGCGGTTGACCGCGCTGGTGATGGCTCGCATCGAGGCGTTGACGATGTTCGGGTCGAGGCCGACGCCCCATACGGTGGCGCCGTCGACGTCGCATTCCACGTACGCGGCCGCCCGCGCGTCGCCGCCCGAGGACATGGCGTGCTCTGCGTAGTCGAGCAGGCGTACCCGGATGCCCATGGTCTGGATCGCGTTGACGTAGGCGTCGATCGGGCCGTTGCCGACCGCGGTCAACACCCGCTGCTCGCCGGCGTACTCGACCGTCGCCTCGACCTCGACCTTGTCGTCGACCGTGGCCGTGGCGTACCCCCGCAGCGTGATGTCGTTGCTCTGCGGGGTGAGGTACTCGGCCGCGAAGATGTCCCACATGCGGTCGGGCTCGACCTCGCCGCCCTCGGTGTCGGTGCGCGCCTGGACGACGCCGGAGAACTCGATCTGGAGGCGTCGCGGCAGGTCGAGGTTGTGCTCCTCCTTCATGATGTACGCGACGCCGCCCTTGCCGGACTGCGAGTTGACGCGGATGACCGCCTCGTAGGTGCGGCCCACGTCGCGCGGGTCGATCGGCAGGTAGGGCACTCCCCAGGTGAAGTCGTCGATCGGGACGCCGGCGTCCTTGGCGTCCTTGGCCAGGGCGTCGAAGCCCTTCTTGATCGCGTCCTGGTGCGAGCCGGAGAAGGCGGTGTAGACCAGGTCACCGGCGTACGGGTGGCGCTCGTGCACGGGCAGCTGGTTGCAGTACTCGACCGTGCGCTTGATCTCGTCGATCCGGCCGAAGTCGATCTGCGGGTCGACGCCCTGCGAGAACAGGTTCAGGCCCAGCGTGACCAGGTCGACGTTGCCGGTGCGCTCGCCGTTGCCGAACAGGCAGCCCTCGACCCGGTCGGCGCCGGCCAGCACGCCCAGCTCGGCGGCGGCGACGGCGGTGCCGCGGTCGTTGTGCGGGTGCAGGCTCAGCACGACGCTCTCGCGCCGGGGCAGGTTGCGGTGCATCCACTCGATCGAGTCGGCGTACACGTTGGGCGTGGCCATCTCGACGGTAGCCGGCAGGTTGATGATCAGCGGACGGTCCGGGGTCGGGTCGATCACGTCGATCACGGCGGAGCAGACCTCGAGGGCGTACTCCAGCTCGGTGCCCGTGTAGGACTCCGGCGAGTACTCGTAGAAGATCTCGGTGTCCGGGGTGTGGATCTCCGCGTACTTCTGGCAGAGCCGCGCACCGCTCGTGGCGATGTCGGTGATGCCGTCCCGGTCGAGGCCGAACACCACCCGGCGCTGCAGCGTCGAGGTCGAGTTGTAGAAGTGCACGATCGCCCGCTTGGCGCCGCGCAGGGACTCGAACGTGCGGTCGATCAGGTGCTCGCGACACTGGGTCAGCACCTGGATCGTCACGTCGTCCGGGATCATGTCGTCTTCGATGAGCTGGCGGACGAAGTCGAAGTCCGTCTGGCTGGCGGACGGGAAGCCGACCTCGATCTCCTTGTAGCCCATCTCCACCAGCAGGTGGAACATCCGGCGCTTGCGCTCCGGGGACATCGGGTCGATCAGGGCCTGGTTGCCGTCGCGCAGGTCGACGGCGCACCAGCGGGGCGTGGTCTCGATGCGACGGGTGGGCCAGGTGCGGTCGGAGAGGTCGACACCGAACTGCTCGTGGTACGACGCGTACCGCTGGAAAGGCATCTGGCTGGCGCGTTGGCGGGCGATGGGATTTTCGGACACTGCAGGATGTTCCGAGGTCACGTCAGACATCGCGGAGAAGCTCCTGAAGAAAGGAAGTCATGGGCGCCGCCGGGCGGCTGGAAGATTCAGGTGCGGTGCAGCGAGCGGACGGCGCGATTCAGCTCCGCGACGGGGTGCCGGCCTGGGGGGCCCCGTCGCGGCAGCGAAGCAGGAGCTGCCGGTGCCACATGACAACGATCACCCTACGTGAGCCCGTGGTGATTTGGCCAAGGACCTTCCGGACTCTGAGACGCAAGTCTCGTCAAGTCGTCGGTTGACCACTCGCCGTGACCGTCGGCGTGGGGGTCGGCGGGGCGGCCATGCCGAGGGGCTTGTCGTCGGTCACCGGACCCGGCAGGGCCACGCTGGCCGGCGCCGGGCCGGGCGGGCCCGCGAGCAGCAGATCGCCGTAGTCGAGGCGGGCCGCGGTCAGCGTGCCCTCCTGGTCGTAGCAGTAGATGCCGACGTCGAGGGCGGCGTTGACCGAGGCCGTCGTGGTCTCCACGGCGAAGCAGTCGCCCTTGGCGCCGGCCAGCGGGGCGGTGGTCGACACGTCCAGCGGCGCGCCCGGATCGGTCAGCACGTGGCGCACGGTGACCAGCGCGCGCTGCACGTCCGGGTCGATCGCGTTCGGCACGTCGGCGTCGGGACCGCCGATCTTCACACAGGTGGGCGTCACCGGCTGGTCGGCCGAGGGCAGCGCGCACTGGAAGAGGCCGATCTCGTTGCGCACGATCGAGATGTCGACCGTGCCGCCGAGCGCCAGGTCCGGCACGTCGACCCGCCAGCTGCCGTCCTTCGCGATCGTCACCGAGACGCTGCGCTCGCGGTCGTCGGTCCTGTAGCTGTAGATCGCCGTCAGCGTGCGGTCCTGCGCGGCCGCGGCGAGGGCGGCGAGCTGGTCGCGGGCGTCGGCGGTGGCGGGCGGCGGCTCGGTGGTCGGGCCCGTCGCCTCCTGGGTCGGGGCGTCGCCGTCACCACAGCCAGTGAGCAGGAGCACGCCGGCCAGCGCGCCGGCGAACCACCGGCGCGGGCCCACCCCGTACGCCCACACGGGTTTCATTGTGGGGGTGACGCCATGTAGACCGGTCCATGCGTATCGGCGTGTCTCAGGGCGTGTGGAACTTCTCCATGTGAACGGTGCGTGACGGTCCGTCAGATGGTGGGATCGCGACTCCCCTCACACCCTGGCCGCCGGTACCCTGACGGGGGAAAATTCGCGCGCCGCCGGCGGCCAACCCGGCGGCGCTCGGCACGTTTGGTGAAAGGGAGCGACCCGCGGTGGCGCTTGTTGTGCAGAAATACGGCGGCTCGTCAGTCGCCGACGCCGAGCGAATCAAGCGGGTGGCCGAGCGGATCGTCGACGCGCGCAAGGCGGGCAACGACGTCGTGGTCGTCGTGTCGGCGATGGGCGACACCACCGACGAGCTGCTCGACCTCGCACACCAGGTCAGCCCGCTGCCGGCCGGCCGCGAGCTCGACATGCTGCTGACCGCCGGCGAGCGCATCTCGATGGCGCTGCTCGCGATGGCGATCCAGAACCTCGGCTACGAGGCGCGGTCCTACACGGGATCGCAGGCCGGCGTGCTGACCACCTCGGTGCACGGGCGCGCGCGGATCATCGACGTGACGCCGGGTCGGTTGCGCGGTGCGCTCGACGAGGGCGCGATCGCGATCGTGGCCGGCTTCCAAGGCGTTTCCCAGGACACCAAGGACATCACGACGCTGGGTCGCGGTGGCTCCGACACGACGGCGGTCGCCCTGGCGGCGGCGCTGTCGGCGGATGTCTGCGAGATCTACACCGACGTTGACGGCGTCTTTACGGCCGACCCGCGTATCGTGCCGAATGCACAGCTCATCAAGCAGGTCACCTACGACGAGATGCTGGACCTGGCCGCCTGTGGCGCCAAGGTGCTGATGCTGCGGTGCGTGGAATACGCGCGGCGCTTCAAGGTGCCGATCCACGTCCGCTCGTCCTACTCGCAGAACCCCGGCACTATCGTCACCGGATCGATGGAGGATCTTCCCGTGGAGCAGGCACTGATCACCGGAGTCGCTCACGACCGGAGCGAAGCCAAGATCACGATTGTCTCGGTCCCGGACGAGCCCGGCGCGGCCGCCAAGATCTTCGAGACCGTGGCCGGTGCCGAGATCAACATCGACATGATCGTGCAGAACATCTCGACGGGTCAGCCGGGCGCGCACCAGAGCGGCCGCACCGACATCTCGTTCACGCTGCCGCGGGCCGACGGTCCGGTGGCGATGGCCGCGCTCAACCGGGTGCAGGCCGAGATCGGCTTCGAGACCCTGCTGTTCGACGACCACGTCGGCAAGGTGTCGCTCATCGGCGCCGGCATGCGCTCGCACCCGGGCGTGGCCGCGAAGTTCTTCGCCGCGCTCGCCGAGGCCGGCGTCAACATCGAGATGATCTCCACGTCGGAGATCCGGGTGTCCGTCGTCTGCCGTGACACCGACCTCGACGAGGCGGTCCGCGCCGTACACGATGCGTTCGATCTGGGTGGCACCGAGGAGGCTGTGGTCTACGCGGGGACCGGGAGGTGAGCCCGGTGTCCGGTCTGCCTTCCCTAGCGGTTGTCGGCGCGACCGGAGCCGTCGGCACGGTGATGTGCGAGCTGCTGTCGGCGCGCAAGAACGTGTGGGGCGAGATCCGCCTGCTGGCCTCGGCCCGGTCGGCGGGCAAGAAGGTCTACTGCCGCGGCGAGGAGCTGACGGTCCAGGAGCTGTCGGAGTCGTCGCTGGCCGGCATCGACGTCGCGATGTTCGACGTGCCGGACGAGGTGTCGGCGGAGTGGGCACCGCGCGCGGCGGCCCTGGGGGCGGTGGCCGTGGACAACTCGGCCGCGTTCCGGATGGACCGCGACGTGCCGCTGGTGGTCCCGGAGATCAACCCCGAGCAGGTCCGCAACCGCCCGAAGGGCATCATCGCCAACGCGAACTGCACGACCCTGACGATGATCGTGGCGATCGCGCCGCTGCACCGTGAGTATGGCCTGCGGGAGCTGGTGCTCGCGTCGTATCAGGCGGTATCGGGCGCCGGCCAGGTCGGCGTGGACACGCTGCACGACCAGCTGAGCAAGATCGCGGGCGACCGGGTGCTGGGCTCGCGCTCCGGCAACGTCCGCCAGGCGGTGGGCGACGACCTTGGTCCTTTCCCGGCGCCGCTGGCCTTGAATGTGGTGCCGTGGGCGGGGTCGCTCCGGGACGCCGGATGGTCGTCGGAGGAGCTGAAACTCCGCAACGAGTCACGCAAGATCCTGGGCCTGCCGGACCTGAAGGTCTCGGCGACGTGCGTCCGGGTCCCGGTGGTGACAGGCCACTCGGTAGCGGTCCACGCGGTCTTCGGCGCCGAGGTGACGGCGGAGGGCGCCCGCGAGGCGCTGCGCAACGCACCGAGCGTGATCCTGGTCGACGACCCGGGTGCGGGCGAGTTCCCGATGCCGATCGACGCGGTGGGCACGGACCCGTCGTGGGTGGGCCGGATCCGGCGTGCAATGGACGACCCACGGGCGCTGGACCTGTTCGTTACGGGTGACAACCTGCGGAAGGGTGCGGCCTTGAACACGGCCCAGATCGCTGAACTGGTAGCGGCAGAGCTCACCGCGAAGTAGTCGGCGCAGCTGCTCTGGGCGGGCCGCGGCGCGAGGTCGGTTTGCGGCAGTGGGTTGAGGCTGCGCGGCGAGGTTGTGGTCTGTTGGCTGGGGCGGTCACGGTGACGCTGATCGGCGTAGCTGCTCTGGGCGGTCCGTGGCGCGGGGTCGGGGTTGCGGCAGTGGGTTGAGGCTGCGCGGCGAGGTTGTGGTCTGTTGGCTGGGGCGGTCACGGTGACGCTGATCGGCGTAGCTGCTCTGGGCGGTCC
>NZ_JBFAIU010000020.1:0-32051 GCF_040654855.1 Asanoa sp. NPDC050611 | reverse complement strand
CGGGGTTGCGGCAGTGGGTTGAGGCTGCGCGGCGAGGTTGTGGTCTGTTGGCTGGGGCGGTCACGGTGACGCTGATCGGCGTAGCTGCTCTGGGCGGGCGGCGGCGCGAGGTCGGGGTTGCGGCAGTGGGTTGAGGCTGCGCGGCGAGGTTGTGCCCTGGACCTGGGGGCAATCACGGTGACGATGCTGTTCGGGCTCGGCAACGCGGCGACGTTGCGGCAACTGTTGGGCTCTCAGCGGCGGTGGCGGGCCGGTCGTTGAAGGCTGCCGAAGCCCGAGAACGGACCGGCGGATCGCCGCGGCCGGTGGCACGCGAGGACATGACTCGCGTCGGTCGAAGAGTTGGCCCTGTCGTCGGCTGGCAGGTGTAGTAAGCGCTACGAGTTCCCAGAGCTGCGTCGCGACCTGCGGGCTATGCCACCGAGCGGCGTGGAGCCGTGGGGTGGAGCGACGCCTGCAGGGCCTTGGCGCGCGGGCGTTCGCTGGTTTGTTCTGTGGAGAACGACAGGTCCACCGCGCGTTCGGCAGCCGCCATCGCCTCCGTGTGGCGGCCCGCGGTGTCCAGGGTGCGGGCCAGGACCTCCGCGCCGATCACGCGGCTGCGGACGTCTTCCGCTGGGACCGCCGCGGCTCGTTGGGCCCAGTCCAGGGCCTGTTCGCAGCGGCCCGCGGCCAGCAGGGCCGACGCGTAGGTGGCCAGCGCTTGTTGGCGCGAGAACAGCAGCGACGGGGCGCCGCTGGCCGACGCGATCGGGGCCAGCAGGCCGATCGCCGTGGTCGTGTCGCCGGCTCTCGTGCGGGCAGCGGACAGGAGGACCCGTGGGCCTACCTGGGCCGGGGCCAGCGGGTTGTGTGGCTCTACCGCGGTCATCACGGCGCGGGCGTCTGCTTCCGCCGCGTCGTTGTCGCCGCGGTCCAGCGCCACGAAACCTCGTAGCGTGCCGGCCATTCCCATCAGCAGGGGGTGGCCGATGCGGTGGGCGTAGGAGACCGCGTCTGTCAGCAGGTCCGTGGCGTGTTGGGGCTCGCCGAGGCCGCGGGCGACCACGCCGCGGACCACCAGGGAGAAGCCGCGGCCCCAGTCGTCCGACGCCGCCGCGAAGTCGCGGTAGGCGCGGCGGGCCTCGCGGTCGGCTTCCGCCAGGTCGCCCAGCTCCGCCGCGGCGAACGCCTCGACCGCGCGGAGGGTGCCGACCGCCCAGGCCTCGCCTACGCGCTCGCCGAACGGTAGGAAGATCCGCGCCAGGCGGCGCGCCTCCGAGAGGCGCCCGGCCAGCAGGCGCGCGTAAGCCGTCGTGCCGCGTAGCCATGCCCGGCCGACCGGGTCGCCCAGCTGGGCGAACAGGCGGGCCGCTCGGGCCAGGACCGCGTCGGCGCCGGCGAAGTCGCCGCGGGTCGTCGTCACCCACGCCAGGTTCTGCAGGGACCATGCCTGGCCGCGTTCGTCGCCCGCGGTCACGTTGACCTGGTAGGCGGCGGCGAAGCGGCTGCTTGCCTGCGCCAGCTTGCCCTGGAGGAAATCCGCCATGCCGAGGCGGCGCATCGCCTCCGCGCGTGGGCCCGGGAGGTTGGCTTCCGTCGCCACCTGGAGCGCGTCGCGCCACATCACCTGGGCCCGGGCGAAATCGCCGAGCGAACGGTGGGCGCGGCCGGCCAGCAGGAGGGCGCCCGCGCGGGCGCTGGGCTCGGCCGAGTTGGCCGCGATCTTTTCCGCGTACGCGAGCGCGTCGGCGACCCGGCCCGTCTGCTGCAACGCCCGTGCGTGGACCAGGCGGTCTGCGGTCGGGAGGGCGTCGCCGGCCAGGGCCGCTTCGCGTTCCGCGTATTCGACCGCCGTGGTGGGCTCACCGGCCGCGGCCGCGCGGCGGGCCGAGCGGCTCAGGGCCGCGATGCCCAGCGGCACCACGTTGCGGGCCGCGGCGTCCGGGCGCAGGCCGACGCTGTCGGCGAGCGCGACCGCGCGCTCCGAATGGTGGGCGATGAACTCGTCGCGGTCGCCGTCGGACCAGCCGCCGGGGTCGGCGGTCGCGCCGTCGACCGCGCGCCGGCCGACCACCACGAGCTCGGACGAGCTCGTCGGCGCTGCCCACTGGGCCAGGAACGCGTGCCGCTCCGCCAGGTCGGCCTTGCCGATGCCCGAATAGGCCGCCTCGTGCATCAGCGGCGTGCTGAACGCGTAGCCGCCGCGGGTGCGTTGCAGCATGCGGCGCTGCAGCAGCTCGTCGACCGCGCGTTCCAGCTCGACCGCGACCACCGCGGCCGGGCGGCCGGCCCGGCCCGCGTAGTGCTCGCGCAGCGCCTCGAGGGTGCCGCGGGGGACCTGGTCGCCGATCACCGCCGCGTCGCGGAGCACCCCGCGGGCGTCGCCCGGCAGGGCGTCGATGCGGGCGGCGAGCACCGCCGCCAGGTCGCGGGAGAGCAGGCGGGTGGTCAACGAGCCCGGCGCCAGCCGCCAGCGCTTCTCGACCGCCTCGCCATCCACGCTGACCTTGGTCAGCGCGCCGCGCTCGATCAGCAGTGTGACGAGCTCGGCCAGGTAGAACGGGTTGCCTTGCGCCGTGGCCAGCAGGCCGTCGGTGTCGGGCTGCGGCAGCTTGCCGCCGCCCAGGTAGGACGAGAGCAGCCGGGAGGCGTCGGCGCCGCGCAGCGGTGGCAGGTTGACGACCTCGGCGTCGGCCAGGCGGGTCAGGGCACCGGCGGTGCGCACGAGCTCCGGGCGGCCGAGCAGCAGCACCAGGACCGGGCCCGACAGCCGCGAGAGCATCACGCCGAGGGCCTCGATGGTCTCCGGTGTGGCGTCGTGCAGGTCGTCGACGACCATGAGCAGCGGCGTCTCGGCGGCCAGGCCGCTCAACAGCGCGGCGACCGCGCCGGGGAGGGCCGTGGCGTCGGCGCCCGGGGCGTCACCCGACCATTCGCCCGGCACGGGCGGCACCGCGGTCGGCAGCTCGCCGTAGCCCATGAGCGACAGCAGGAGGTCCGACGCGACCGGTGGCGCGTCGGGGAGGCGGGCGAGGCGGGTGGTCAGCCGGCGGAGGCGCTCCTCGGCCACCGCCCGGGTGGGCGGCGTGCCGTTGTCGGCGGGTGCGCCGATCGCGGCCCGGACGAGGTCGGCCAGCGGGGCCAGGCGGCGGCGCTCGCCGAACGCGGCGCAGCGCACCGAGAGCACCCGGGCGCCCGTGCGGGTGGCGAACCGGCCGGCGCCGACGTCGTAGCCCGCGGCCAGCCGCTCGGCCTCGCCCGCGAACCGGGTCTTGCCGATGCCGGCCTCGGCGGTCATCAGCATGACCGTCGGCTGGCTCTGGTCGACGACCTCGGCCAGCCGGCCGGCGATGCGACCCAGCTCGGCCTCGCGGCCGACGAACGGAGCCTCGTCGCCGAGGCCCGATCTGGTGCCGGGGGCGTCGTGCAGGCCGAGCAACTCGTAGGCCTCGACGGGGTCACGCTTGCCCTTGAGCCGCAGCGGGCGCAGCTGCCGCCAGGAGGCGACGCGGCGGGTCCCGGCGAACGTGCTGGCGCCCGCGTAGACCGCGCCGACCGCGGCGGCGTCGGCCAGGCGGGCGGCGGTGTTGACCGTGTCGCCGATGACCGTGTATTCGATCGCGGCCTGGATGCCCGCGACCACGTCGCCGGTGTTGAGCCCGACCCGCAGGCCGAGCGGGGCGCCACCGCCGCGCTCGTCGTCGAGGACCCGGCGGACCGCGCGCTGCATCGACAGCGCGGCCCGGACGGCGCGCTCGGCATCGTCCTCGTGTGCCACCGGGGCACCGAAGACCGCCATGATCCCGTCGCCGGTGAGCTTGTCGACGTGGCCGCCGAAGGTCTTCACCGCGCCGGCGAGTGCGGCCAGCACGCGGTCGGTGACCGCGCCGACCCGCTCGGGGTCGACGTTCTCGGACCACGAGGTGAAATCAGACAGATCGCCAAAGAGGACGGTAACCACCCGCCGCTCGGCAGCGGGAAGGCTGGCGGCCGCCGGCAGGGCGGCCCCACAGTTGTGGCAGAAACGGGCGCCGGGTATGGCGACCGTGCCGCACACAGGACACGTCACGGTCCATCCAACCGTTGTGACCCCCGTCGCGATTCCCCGGATGGCACACCGAGATATGCGAGTTGGGCGCGGACCGACCACTCGGCGGCCGGCCAGAGCGTGCGGTCGACGTCGGCGTAGACGGTGGCGACGACCTCTTCGGCCGTTTTGGCGCCATTTGCGACGGCCTCGCGCACCTGCTCGAGGCGCGCCCGCCGATGCGCCAGGTAGAAGCGGGCCGCGACGGCGCAGTCGGCCAGCGCCGGACCGTGGCCGGGCAGGGCCAGGTGCTCGGGGTAGGCCATCAGAAGCTCCAGGCTGGCGAGGTAGTCGCCGAGGTCCCCGTCGGGGTGGGCGACGACCGTGGTGCCTCGGCCGAGGATGGTGTCGCCGGTCAGGACCGCCCGCTCGCCTCCCGCCGAAACGACGAAACAGACCGAGTCGGCCGTGTGGCCCGGGGTGGGCAGAGCGGAGATGGCCAGACCGGCGAGCTCGCGCCGGCCGAGGTCGCGGACCACGGTCGCGCCGGTCAGCTCGGCGAACCGGTCGAGGCCCTCGACGTGGTCGTGGTGGCCGTGGGTGGCCAGCACCGTGCCGATCGGGCCGTGCGCGGCGACGGCGCGCAGGTGCTCCTCGTCGAGCGGGCCCGGGTCGACGACCACGGCGGGCGCGCCGGCCTCGGCGCGGAGGACCCAGGTGTTGGTGCCGTCGAGCGTCATCGGGCCGGGGTTGGGCGCGAGGACGAGCGTGGCCCACTCCGGCAGGCCTTCCGCCAGGGCCGCCGCCGGAGTGGTCACGTGGGCCGTCATGGGTGCGATCGTACGACTGGAGTGCGACAGATTTTCTGGTCGCCCAGGTCAGGCGGTTGCGACCTCGACGATGGCTTCGACCTCGACCGGGGCGTCCAGCGGCAGCTCAGCGACGCCGACGGCGCTGCGGGCGTGCCGGCCGGCCTCGCCGAACACCTCGCCGAAGAGCTCCGACGCGCCGTTGACGACGGTGGGCTGGCCCGTGAAGCCGGGGGTGGAGGCCACGAAGCCGACCACCTTGACGACCTTGACGACGTATTCGAGGCCGACCAGCGCGTCGATCGCGGCCAGCACGTTGAGGCCGCACTGGCGGGCCAGCTCGCGGGCCTGCTCGGCGGTGACCTCCGCGCCGACCTTGCCCTTGGCGAGCAGTTCGCCGCCGGCGATCGGGAGCTGGCCGGAGACGTAGACGTAGACACCCGACTGGACCGCCGGCACGTACGCGGCGACCGGCGGGACCACCTCGGGCAGGGTCAGGCCGAGCTCGGTGAGGCGCTCGTGCGGAGTCGTCACGACTTCGGCCGCTTCATGTAGGCGACCAGCTGCTCCGGATTCGGGCCCGGGATGACGGAGACCAGCTCCCAGCCGTCCTCACCCCAGTTGTCCAGAATCTGCTTGGTCGCGTGGACCAGCAGAGGCACGGTCGCGTACTCCCATTTCTGCATGCGGCTGAGGTTACCGGTGCCGATCAGTGTGGCCAGAGGTCGGCTACCCTGCTCGGCGACGGCTTGACCGGACAAAGCCTGGGGAGACGATGACCGTGCCGCCCGACCGCGAGGAGAGCCGCCCGGCCGAGGCTCCCGAGCCCGGTGACGAGGGCTCCGAGCGGCCGACGGTGCCGCCGCCGCCCCCGCCGCAGGCCACGCCGGCGCCACCCCCACCAGACCCTGCCCCGGCGCCCGCGATCGCCCCAGCGACGCCCTCGCCGCCCCCAGCGGCACCTCCGCCGAGCGACCCGGCACCGGCGCCGCAGGAGCCTGAGGCCGACCGGACGCAGGAGATAACAAGCGCCCCACCGGCCCCGCCGCCGCTTGCGCCCCGGCCGATCAGCGCGCCTCCCGCGAGCCCGGCACCGGCCACCGCGCCACCCCTCTGGACCCCGCCGGCCTGGAACCCGGGACAACCACCACCACGCGCCCAGGCCCCCGCGATGCCACCGGGCACCGAGGACCTGACCGCGACCGCGCCTCACCCGGCCCCGCTGGAGACCCCGCCACCACCGAACGCCGCACCGCCGTGGACCCCGGTCCCCCCGCTGCCCGGCCCCGGCCAGCAGGATTCCTCCGCACCCTGGCCCGCCCCGCCGCGCGTATCCACCAAAAAGATCGTGCTCTTGATCGTGCTCGCCGCGGTCGTGCTCTGTGGCGGTGGCGGCCTGGCCGCGTTCCTGGTCACGCGGGACACCGAGACCGGCGAAGGCGCCGCCGAACCCGTGGCCGCCGTCGAGAGCTTCCTCGACGCGATCTACGTCGACCAGAACGCGGGCGCCGCCGCCGCCCTGGTCTGCCGCGACGCGCGCGACCAACGCACAATCCAGGACAAAGTCGACGAGGTCCAGCGGTACGCGCGGACCTACCCCAACCCCCGCTACCGCTGGGACCCGCCCAAGGTCGAGCAGCAGGACGCCGACAAGGCCGTCGTCTCGACCCGGCTGACCGTGTTGACCGCCGACGACCGCAGCGCCGAGCAGCAGCTCCGCTTCACCCTCGTCCATCAGACCGGCTGGTGGGTCTGCGACGTGGGCTGACCGCGCCCCCTAGTCTGGGAGCGTGACGACTGCGACGGGCCGACGTGCCGATCTCTGGCCGGCGCGGCTGCACGTCGTGACCGGCAAGGGCGGCACCGGCAAGACGACCGTGGCCGCCGCGCTCGCCCTCGCGCTGGCCGCCGGCGGGCGCCGGACCTTGCTGGTCGAGGTCGAGGGTCGGCAGGGCGTCGCCCAGCTCTTCGGCACCCCACCGCTGCCTTACGAGGAGCGGCGGATCACCGCCGCGGCCGGCGGTGGCGAGGTGCGCGTGCTGGCCATCGACGCCGAGGAAGCGCTGCTCGAATACCTCGAGATGTTCTACCGGCTGGGTGCCGCCGGCCGGGCGCTGCGCCGGCTGGGCGCGATCGACTTCGCCACGACCATCGCGCCGGGCCTGCGGGACGTGCTGCTCACGGGCAAGGTCAAGGAGGCGACCACCAGGACCTCCAACGGCCATCGGGTGTACGACGCCGTCGTGCTCGACGCACCTCCGACCGGCCGCATCGGCCGGTTCCTCAACGTGACCGCCGAGACCGCCAAGCTGGCCAAGGTCGGGCCGATCAAGACGCAGAGTGACGGCGTCCAGGCCCTGCTCCGGTCGCCGATGACCGCTGTGCACGTGGTCACGCTGCTCGAGGAGATGCCGGTCCAGGAGACGGTCGATGCGATCGAGGAGCTCAACCGGCTGCGCATCCCGGTCGGGCACGTGATCGTCAACGAGGCGCAGGAGCCGCTGGCCTCGGTCGGCAAGGTCACCCAGGCCGAGCTGCGGCGCGGGTTGACCGCCGCCGGGCTGCCGACCGACAAGGCGACGGTCACCGGCCTGTACACCGAGGTCCGCGACCACCAGACCCGCCAGGAGCTCGAGGACTCCCTCCGCGCCGACCTCTCCGAGCTCGGCCGGCCGGTGCTGGAGCTGCCGTTGCTGAGCGGCGGAGTGGACCGGACCGGCCTCGACCTTCTCGCCGCCGCTCTGCTGGCTGCCCCGACCCCATAAACTCGGGCATGTGTCATCGGATCAGCACCTGCCGCGGCTGGACGTCGACCGGATCCTGAGTGATCCGGGCGTCCGCATCGTGGTCTGTTGTGGTTCGGGTGGGGTTGGCAAGACCACGACGGCCGCGGCGCTCGCGCTGCGGGCCGCCGAGCAGCACGGCCGGCGCACCGTCGTGCTCACCATCGACCCCGCCCGCCGCCTCGCCCAGTCGCTCGGCCTGACCGAGCTCGACAACACCCCGCGCCCGGTCAAGGGCGTCGGCGAGGGCAGTGAGGGCTCGCTGCACGCGATGATGCTCGACATGAAGCGGACCTTCGACGAGGTCGTGCTGGCGCACACCGACCCGGCGAAGGCCGCGGAGATCTTCGCGAACCCCTTTTATCAGGCGATGAGCTCGACCTTCTCCGGCACGCAGGAGTACATGGCGATGGAGAAGCTCGGCCACCTGCACGCGCAGGGCGACTGGGACCTGATCGTCGTGGACACCCCGCCGTCCCGCTCGGCGCTGGACTTCCTGGACGCGCCGGCCCGGCTGGGCCGTTTTCTGGACGGCAAGATGCTGCGCCTGCTGCTGGCACCGGCGCGGGCCGGCGGACGCAGCGTCTTCGGGCTGGTCACCGCGTCCTTCGGGGTCTTCTCCAAGGTCGTACAGAAGGTGCTCGGAGCGCAGCTTTTGACTGATTTGTCAGGCTTTGTCGCTGCACTCGACTCCATGTTCGGCGGCTTCCGGCAGCGGGCCGAGCAGACCTTCGAGATCCTGCAGGCCGACGAGACCGCGTTCCTGGTCGTGGCGACCCCGGAGCCCGACGCGATCCGCGAGGCGTCCTACTTCGCCCGCCGGCTCGGCGAGGAGCGCATGCCGCTGGCCGGGCTCGTGGTCAACCGGGTGCACGCCGTCAAGGCGCCGGGGTTGACGGAGGAGGCCAGCCTGGCCGGCGCGGCCGGCCTGGACGAGTCGGGTGAGCAGGCGCCGACCGCCGACGCGCTGCGCATCCACGCCGCCCTGGCGGCCCTGGCCGAGCGGGAGCGGGTCGTGACCGCGGGCTTCGAGGCGGAGTTCCCGCACGTGCCGACGGTGGCCGTAACGGCACAGCCCGCCGATGTCCACGACATCGACGGGCTGCGGACGATCGGCTCGGCGATCAGCCGGCCATGACTGGCGACTTGTCCTTGTTCCGCAGCGCGGCTTCGAACATCTTGCGCCAACTCGCCACCTGCGGATGGCGGCGCAGCAGAGCCCGCCGCTCGCGCTCGGTCATGCCACCCCAGACGCCGAACTCGATGCGGTTGTCCAGCGCGTCGGCCAAACACTCGTATCGCACCGGGCAGCTCCGGCAGATTCGCTTCGCGACGTTCTGCTCGGCACCCTGTACGAAAAGCGCGTCCGGGTCCCCGTTCTGGCATGCCGCCAATGTCGGCCAGTCTGTGATCATGCCCATCAGTCCACGTCCCCCCTTGCAGTCCGCTGCCGGACCCCCCACACCAGTCGGACTCCCGACCTCGAGTCGGCAGGTGTTGCCCCCGGTCACCCACCGCTCCGTGTCCCCCGGGAGACGGCGGGTGGCGCGCGATACTCGCCGGACCATCATGCTCCGTAGTCGTCTGATTACGCAACGTTGTCAGATAAATACATCACAACTGGGACACTCTTCGCCTACCCCATAAGAGGCCGGCGAAGATGCCGCGTACGCGGAAAATCTTGGTTGGATTCGGTCAAAAGCCAACACGAACCACAGCAGTCCGGCAGAATCGTCGATGCCGATACGCATCGGCTGCCGGAGCGTGCGCATAACACATCAACGACGCCGCCTCCCGAAAGACGTGCTTCGTGGCGCGTCCGGTTTCGCGTTGTCCGCCCTGCCGCGCCGTATCGTGCCCTTACCGCCACCTACGCGGGACGCGAGATTGTTGTGCATTCCCGTACCCTGGCGAGGTGAGTGAGCGGAGTGGGCAAGCTGGGAAGCCCCGCAAAAAGAGCTGGATGCGGCGACGTGATCACAACATCTTCGCCAACGCCGCGTCGCTGATCATCTGTGGCGTGCTCGCCGGTGTCGTGGTCGCGGCCGCGGCGTTCCCGGCCGTCGCCATGTCGGGCCTGGCCGCGAAGGCCGGTGTCGAGACCTTCGACAAGCTGCCCACGGAGCTGACCCTCAAGCGTCCGCCGCAGATCAGCTACATCTACGCGCGCAACGGCAGGACGCCGCTGGCCACGATGTACGACGAGAACCGGCGCGACGTCCCGCTCAAGGACGTCTCCAAGACGATGCAGCAGGCGATGATCGCCGCCGAGGACCACGACTTCTACAAGCACAACGGCGTCGACATCAAGGGCATCGGTCGCGCGTTCGTCGCCAACAACCAGGCCGGCGAGACGACGCAGGGCGCCTCGACGCTGACGATGCAGTACGTCCGGCTCGCCATCGCCTACTCGGCGACCGACCCGCAGGACGTGGTCGCCGCCACCGAGGACACGCCGCAGCGCAAGATCCGGGAGATGCGCTACGCGCTCCAGATCGACAAGGAGCTCGGCAAGGACGAGATCCTCGAGCGCTACCTCAACACGGCGCCGTTCGGCAACGGTGCCTACGGCATCTACGCCGCGGCCCAGGTCTACTTCTCGAAGCTGCCCAAGGACCTCACGGTCGACGAGGCCGCGATGCTGGCCGGCATGGTCAAGGCGCCGACGATGTTCGACCCGACCACCGACACCGGTTACCCGCAGGCGGTGGCCCGGCGCGACTACGTCATCGACAACATGTTCGAGATCGGCGCGATCACCGCCGAGCAGCGCGACGAGGCCAAGAAGGTCAAGCTGACCGTCAAGGGCAAGCGCGCGCCGAACGGCTGCGTCGCCACCACCAAGAACAGCTGGGGCTTCTTCTGCGACTTCTTCTACCGCTGGTGGATGGACCAGGAGGCGTTCGGAGCCACGACGTACGACCGTGAGCGGCGGCTCAAGAGCGGCGGCTACAAGATCGTCACGTCGCTCGACCCGGGCGTGCAGGACGCGGCCAAGAAGAACGTCGAGCAGTACTACAAGACGAGCAAGGCGCACCCCAACGCGCTGATGGTCGCCGCGATCGAGCCGGGCACCGGCTACGTCCGCGCGCTCGCGGTCAACCGCAACTACAAACTGGACTCGACCGACAGGCCGACGAACGGCCTCTCCACCGACCCCAAGAAGAAGAAGCGCAAGGTCCGGGGCACCTACCCCAACACGACCAATCCGCTGCTCAGCGGCGGCGGCGACATCACCGGCTACCAGGCCGGCTCCACGTTCAAGATCTTCACGCTGGTCGCGGCCCTGGAGAAGGGCTATCCGCTCAGCTACACGATCAACGCCAAGGAGCAGTACCAGTCGAAGTACATCGTGGAGTTCAACGGGCCAAGCGCGTGCCGCGGCACCAACAAATACTGCCCGCAGAACGCCAGCAAGAGCATGACCGGCGTGCACACCATGTGGGGTGGCTTCGGCCGCTCGGTCAACACGTACTTCATCCCGCTCGAGGAGCGCGCGGGCGCGGCCAACGTCGTCGACGCGGCCAAGCGCATGGGCATCAAGTTCCGGTCCAAGAGCGACGCGCGCTTCGCCAACAACAAGGACTACGCCGACGGGTGGGGCGCCTTCACGCTGGGCGTCTCGGCCACCACGCCGCTCGACCTCGCCAACGCGTACGCGACGCTGGCCGCGGACGGCACGTTCTGCGAGCCCAACCCCGTCCAGGAGATCGTCGCGCCGGATGGCGCGAAGCTCGACGTCGCCGACTCGCGGTGCCGCAAGGCGGTTGACGTCCAGGTCGCGCGCGCGGCGGTCGACGCGGCCCGGTGCCCGCTCGGCGACCACTCCTCGACGTCCCGCTGCACCGGTGGCACCGCGCCCGGCGTCCGCGGCATCGTCGGCTACCCGGTGGCCGGCAAGTCCGGCACCACCGACGGTGAGAAGACCGCGTCGCTGGTGACGATGACCAAGCAGCTCTCGGTCGCCGGCATCCTGGCCGACCCGGACTATGCCGACACACCGCACGACATGGAGCACGACATCGTCAACCCGGCGGTCTACGAGACCCTGCGCGACGGGATGAAGGCGATGAAGGCCCCGAAGAAGGAGTTCACGGCGCCGGGCACCGGCAAGATGATCAACGGTGACCAGCGTTCGATCCCGAACGTCGAGTGCGCCTCGGTCGACGCCGCCCGGTCCCGGATCAGCGCGGCCGGCTTCGAGGTCGAGGTCGACAACCAGCCGATCGACTCCCGCTGCCCGGCGGGCTCCGCCGCCGGCACCTCGCCGGACGGGCGCACGATCAAGGGCGGCGTGGTGGTCATCCAGGTCAGCAACGGCAAGGGTGGCGGGACCGATCCCGGTGGCACCGGCCCCGGACCCGGCAACGGCAATGGCAACGGGCCGGGCCGAGGTAATGGCGGCCGCCCAGGAGGCTGACGAATCAGCAGGTCAACGGGCTCGCCGGCGATTGTCCGGCGGGCCCGTTGCCAGCTGCGCAACCGGCGGTGAAACGGCTCACGCGGTATCCGGATCGCCGGGTTCGTCCCGATGCCTACGGCAACGGTCCAGATACAGTCGGTAGGCTGCTGAAGATTGTTCGTCTCGCCACAGCGACCCGGACAACCGCGACCCCTGCCCAGAAAGTTGCCGTGCGACTGGATCACGAACGCCTCGTCCGCGCCGTGACGACGCGGACCTCCCGGGCATCCTCTGCTGAAGAAGCCTGCCAGGTAGCTGTCAACACGCTCAGTGCCGAGACGGGCGCGATGGCGGCTGCGCTGCTGCCCGTGCGAGATCATCTCCGGTGCGTCGCGGCCGCCGGTTCCTGGCAGGTCTTCACCGCCGTGCAGCCCGGGCGCGGGGTGTCCGGCCGGGCGTTCCGCACCGGGCAGACCCAGACCGTCACCGCGGTCCGCGAGGACCCCGACTACATCCCGGTGGGGATCGCCGACGTGGCCCTCGAGGTCTGCGTGCCGCTCGTCGACGTCGACGGCCGGCCGATCGGCGTGCTCGACGTCGAGTGGCGGGAACCCCGCGACGTCGCTGCCGCCCGGGCCTGTGTCGAGGAGGTCGCGGCCTGCCTGGGCGACCGGATCAGCCGGCTGGGCGGCCCGCCGGCCGAGAACAGCAGCGAGAAGCTGCTCCGGCACGCGGGCGCGCTGACGGCGGCGGCCACCGAGTGGGAGCTGATGGCGGCGGCCAACGACGCCGCCCGCGACATCTCCAGCCTGCGCGCCGCCGTGCTGGTGGTCAGTGAGGGCCAGCGGATCCGGGTCGGCATGCCCACGGTGCTGCCCGACGAGTTCGAGGCGAACCTCCGCGACGTGATGGCCGGGCTGCCCGAGTCGGCGTTGCTCGAGTTGGTCACGCTGGCGCACAAGCACGGTTCGGCGTACACCCTCGGCGAGACCGGCCACACCGTGCCGCCGGTTTACCGGCCCCTGCTCGACGCGGGCGTGGCCACGCTGATCACGGTGCCGGTCGGCCCGGCGGACGCCGGCGGGGTGATGCTGATCGCCGACGAACGCATGCTCGAGCCGGACTCCGCCACGGTCAACCTGATGGAGCTGCTGGCCGCACAGGCCTGGGCCTGCCTGGACCGCCTGCGCTCGCTGGCCATGCTGCGCGAGCTGGCCATGTCGGACCCGTTGACCGGGCTGCGGCATCAGGGCCCGTTCGGGGAGCGGATCCGCAACGCGGTGCCCGGCCGCACGGCTCTGCTCGCGATCGACATCGACCGGTTCAAGGTCATCAACGACACGTACGGCCATCAGGAGGGCGACGCGGTCCTGGTCTCACTGGCCCGCGCGCTGCAGCACGCGCTGCGCCGGGTCGACGAACTGTTCCGCCTGGGCGGCGACGAGTTCGTCGCGGTCCTGGACGTGCGCCACCCGAGCGAGGCGATGACGATCGCGGAGCGGCTGACCGACGCCGCACGGGCGATCGGGCGGACCGTCAGCATCGGTGTGGCCCTGGTCGACGACGACGAGCCGCCGGAGCGCGCGCTGCGCAGGGCGGACGCGGCCATGTACGCGGTGAAGCGGGACGGCCGGGACGGCGCCCGCCTGGCACCCGCGGGGGCCACGGCCGCCGGCTGACCGCGCTACGGCGCGCCGAAGATGGCGGCCGGCTCGCCGAAGTACCAGACGTTCTCGATCCGGACCCGGCTCATCAGCCAGCGCGCGCCGTCGCGCACGAGAGCCACGTCGTAGCGGTTCTTCAGCAGGGCGTACGTGTCGCGGTCGGCGGTGAGCACGTGCTGGGCCTCGACCAACGCCGTCAGGTCGGCGGTGTCGCCGGCGACGTCGATGCGTGGGTTGGTGACCTGGTGGGTGGTGACGACCCGGCCGGCGAAGCCCGCGAGGATCGTGTCGACGATCCGGTCCCGCCCGACCATCAGCGGCGGCTGCCCACCCCAGCGGGCGGCGGCGGGCCGGAAGTCGAGCTCGGCGTCGGCGCTGAACGCCGAGGCGAACAGCTCGCGGTCGGCCAGGTCCTGACCGAGCCCGAACCGGTAGAGCGCATCGACGATCTCCAGCTGGTCGGCCGGCGGGACCGCGAGCGCGTGTGTTCTCGTGACGTACATACCGCCAGTCTTCGCCTGCCGCCGCTGGCCGATCAACGGCGAAGCGTGCAACGGTTGTGCAGCCACACTTCACGATCGGCCAGGTCCCGCCCATGCTCGAACGGCACGAGCTCGACGCGTTCCTCACGCTCGCCGAGGAGCTGCACTTCGGGCGCACGGCTCAGCGCCTGGGTGTCTCGACGACCCGGGTCAGCCAGACGATCCGCAAGCTGGAGCGCCGGGTCGGCGTGCCACTGTTCGACCGGACGAGCCGGCGGGTGACGCTCACGGCGGTGGGCCGGCAGCTCGAGGCGGACCTGCGACCGGCGTGGGCGCAGATCGCGGCCGGGGTCCACCGCGCGGTCGCGGCGGGCCGGGGCATGACGGGCACGCTGCGGGTCGGCTTCGTCGGCGCGGCCGGGGGCCAGCTTCTGCTCCAGGTCGCCTCGCTGTTCCGGTCGCGACACCCGGACTGCGCGGTGGAGATCCGCGAGGCGCAACTGGGCGAGGCGGACGGGTGGTTGCGCGACGGGGTGGTCGACGCCTTGCTGACGTCGTACCCGATCGCCGCGGTGCCGGGCGGTGTGCTGATCAGTGAGGCCCGCATGCTCGCCGTGCCGGCCAACCATCCGCTGGCGACCCGCGACCGGATCGCTCTGGCGGACGTCGGGCCGCCGATGGCCGCTCCGGCGACGTTCCAGGAGCTGCTGACGCGGGTCGGCGACGGCGAGGGCGTGTATCCGGTGGGCGCGCACGTGCGCCGCTACTACGCCCGACCGGACGTGGCCTACGTCCCGATCGTCGACGCGCCACCGGTCCGGTGGGGCCTCGCGTGGACCAAGGACGGCGGCAACGCCCGGGTGCTGGCCTTCAACGCCGCGGCGCTGGAGCTTGTCGCAGGCTCGAAGTAGATCCATACTTCCTTGCCCGCTGATCAAGGGGACAAGGAGCAGCCGCATGGAGGATGCCGTCGCCCGCGCGCGGGAACTGGTTGTGCTCGGGGAGTTCGAGCCCGCCGTCGCGCTGCTGCGCGATCATCTCGCAGCGCATCCGGAGGACGGTGTGGCCTGGCGCCGGCTCACCGGCGCCTTGATCGGGCTCCACGACGACGCCGCCGCGGTCGATGCGGCCGATCGTGCCATCGAGGTCGATTCCAGGGACGCGGTGGCCTACCGCTACCGCGCGCTGGCTCTGCACCTACTGGCAAGGGATGAGGAATCGTATGCCGACGCGAAGCGCGCGGTGGAGCTCGCACCCGATGATCACGAGGCACTGAGCCTGCTGGCCCGCAACGTCCTCGCGGTCGATCGCGACCCGGCGCGGTTCACGGAGCTGATCCGGCGGGCGCTCACCGTCAATCCAGCGAGCGCACCTGCGCGGGCCGCGGTCAGGGACCATCGGCGGCTCCAGCGCCGCACCATGATGATCGCGGTCAACCTTGCGGCGTTCCCGGTCGTGGTCGTGCTGCTCTTCGGGTGGTTCGCAGTGGACACCGGCCGGTCGAGCGACGCTCGTTGGATGATCTGGCCCGCCCTGGTCGCCCTGGCCGTCACGGTTGTCGCCGGCCGGCTCACTGGTTCGGCAGGACGACTGCTCCCGCTTACGTTGACCCAGGTGTCCGCGGCGACGATCGCCGCTGGAGTCATCGCGGCCGGTGCGGTGGCCGGCACCACACGAGCGATCCCGGCGGCAGCCACCCTTGGCGTGATCTCCGCCGCGTTGTCGGCCCTCGTCGGAGTCCCCATCTGGCTTCGCGGGCGCGGAGGCGCATCAGCAGCACCGCCAACCGGCGGTAGCTCGCGCAGCCAACTGCGTCACGCGGACCCCGGGACCTGAGGTCCGCCGGAAACGGTTCAGGACACTCTGGCGACCAGGAGCATCGGGTCAATCGGAGGCAGCGCTCGGGGAAGTCTGCCGCTGTACGAAGAGGTCCGCCTCCAACAACCGGCCCGAAAGCCGACCCGCCTCGTGAATCTCATCGGCAGTCATTCGTGGCACGACCGCGTGTGCTTCGTGGATGCCGTCGCCGCTGCCGACGTTCAGCATGGCGAGGTACCACCGAAGTGCCTGCACAAGGTCGACCGGTCCGCCGAATCCATCGCGGTACCAGCAAGCCGCTGCGAACATGCTGCCCTTGTCGCCGGCCTCGGCGCCGCGCACGTACCACTGCAGCGCCTCCTCGTCGAGGTCACGCTCGCTGAGCCGGTCACCCAGCCGTGGATACGCCTCAGTGACCCCGGCCTCAGCCGCCTGGCGTAGCCAGCGCACTGCCTCGTCAGACCCACCGGACAGCACACCCAGGTTGAACGCGGCGAATGCGTCCCCTGCCTCGGCTGCGGACTGACAGAGAGCGGTCGCCCGAGCATGGTCCTTTGTCGTGCCGATGCCGTGCTGGACCAGATACGCGAGCGTCCGCTGGGCGACCGGATCCCCGTCATTCGCCGATGCGGCCAGCAGCTTCACCCCTCCGGCCGCATCTTCGAGATGGAAGGCACGGATCACGCCGAGCATCGTGCGCGCCCGGCGGTCCACCGCAGCCGGCATGCGCAGCTTCGGCGCGAGCAGAACCAGTTCCCGCTCGGCCATCTCGATGCCCGCCTTGGCGGCCTCCAGGTACCAGAACGCAGCCTCCGGCAGGTTTACCTTGTGGTACGCGAACAGGGTGCCCAGATCGTGCAGCGCCTGCGCCTCCCCAGCAGCGGCAGCCATTCGCCAGTGCCGCTCCGCCTCGCCCTAGTCCACGGGCACGCCCTGACCGGTGCCGTACATCAGGCCGACCATCCGAAGCGCAGGCACACTGCCCAGCTCGGCCGAACGCTGATACCACCGCAACGCCGCCGCCTGGTCCTGCGGCACCCCGCGGCCGGTGGCGTACAGCACCCCGAGGTTGTGAGCCGCCTCGGCGTTGCCCAGGTCGGCCGCGCGCTCGTACAGCCCGCGGGCCCTCACGGGATCTGCCGGCTCGCCGTGTCCGCTGCTGGCTAACTGGCCCAGCAACAGCAACGCCCGGCCGTCGGACCCGGCCAGCTCCAACTGCTCACGAGCCTCCTCGAAGGCCCCACGCTGCACAGCGAGCACTCCACGGTCGTACGGCTGCAGCGTCACGCGGGCAGTCTAGAGACGTGTGACAGCCCTGCGTCGTAACGCATCCGGGCAAGCGGACGGCTGCTGGGTGCCGGTAGCGGCGGGGCTGGAAGCGGTACAGGACCGGCCCTCTGGATGAGGAGACCGGCCCTGAGCTCGTGTCTTACCTGGTCGGGGTGGCCGGATTTGAACCGACGACCTCTTCGTCCCGAACGAAGCGCGCTACCAAACTGCGCCACACCCCGAGCGTGCCGAGCAATACTAGCCCACCGCCCACCCGGGTCAAATTCGGTATGCCGCCTCAGCGGGGGATGAGCGTGAGCAGTGTCGCTTCCGGGCGGCAGGCGAACCGGATCGGGGCCGTCGGGTGCGTGCCCAGGCCCGCCGAGACGTGCAGCCATGCGCTGCTGCCCGGCCAGTGGTGCAGGCCGCGGGCCATCGAGCGCGGCAACCCGCAGTTGGTCACCAGCGCGCCGACGAACGGGACGCAGACCTGGCCGCCGTGGGTGTGGCCCGCCAGCAGCAGGTCGAAGCCGTCCGTGGCCATCGCGTCCAGGACCCGTGGCTCCGGCGTGTGGGTCAGGGCCAGCCGCAGGTCCGCGGCCGGTGAGGCCGGGCCCGCCACCGACGGGTAGTCGTCGCGCTCCACGTGCGGGTCGTCGACGCCCACCAGCTCGACCAGGCGACCACCGGCCTTGAGCGTGGTGCGGGCGTTGTTCAGGTCCGCCCAGCCCGCGCCGACCAGGACCTCGCGCAGCTCCTCGCTCGGCAGCTCCACGCCCTGGACGTACTCGCGGTCCTTGTCGAAGTAGGTGAACGGGTTCTTGAACACCGGGCCGCGGTAGTCGTTGGAGCCGAACACGAACGCGCCGGGTACGTCGAGGAGCGGCTGCAGGGCCCGCATCACCCCCGGCACGGCGGCCGGGTTGGCCATGTTGTCTCCGGTGACGACGACCAGGTCCGGGTCGGTGCCGGCCAGCGCGGCCACCCACCGCTGCTTGCGCCGCTGGTCCGGCATCATATGCAGGTCCGAGAGGTGGAGGATGCGCAGCGGTTCGGCGTCCGTCGCCAGCACCGGCACCTCGTACCGCCGGAGAGTGAACAGGTTGCGTTCGACCAGCGCGGCGTACGCGAAGGTCGCCGCGCCCGCCGCCGCCGTGCCGGCTGCCAGCCGGTATACCGTGCGCTTTCGCATGGCCACCAGGGTAGTTTGTGGCTTCATGAGCACGCTGAAGGACGTCCTCACCACCGACATGCGGGCGGCGCTCAAGGCCCGCGACGAGATGACGACGTCGACGCTGCGGATGGCGCTGGCCGCGATCGGCAACGCCGAGGTGGCCGGCAAGGAGAAGCGCGAGCTGACCGACGACGAGATCCTCGCCGTGCTCACCCGCGAGGCCAAGAAGCGCCGGGAGGCCGCGACCGCGTTCGCCGACGCCGGGCGGTCCGAGCAGGCCGCCAAGGAGACCGCGGAGGGCGAGGTTCTCGACCGGTACCTGCCCAAGCAGCTCTCCGACGAGGAGCTGGCCCAGGTGGTCACCGAGGCACTCCAAGCGGGCGGATTCAGCGGCAAGGCCCAGATGGGTCCGGCGATGAAGGCCGCCCAGGGTGCCGTCGCCGGTCGGGCCGAGGGTGGCCGGGTGGCTGCCGAGGTGCGCCGCCAGCTCGGTTAACGCGACAGCGTCGGCCCGTCGAGGGCGTCGGGACCACGACCCGCCACGCAACGGTACGTGCGGTCGCCGGCGTCCAGGGCCGCCGGGGTGGGCGGGAGCACGTCAAAAGTCCAGCCCTGCGGGTTCATCAGCAGCGTCACCGCCGCGAAGGTGGACGGGCCGCAGAGCCGGGCGACCTCCGGGTCGGCGCGCAGGGTCCGCTGGTCAACCGTCGTCAGCGACGCCGGCACCGTGCCGACCGCGAACGTCTCCCACGTGTGCGTCCCGGCGCAGTCGACCTGCCGGGAGTCGCTGCCGTAGCACTCGATGTCCCCGGGGCAGCGCCCGGCGGCCGGCAGGACCAGGCAGCCGTTCAGCGGCTGGCTGCCGAGCGTCGCGCTCTGGGTCGGCTCCGGGGTGCTGGGCAGGCCGACCGGGTCGGTGTCCGGCCGCCCGGCGGCGTACCACGTGGTCAGGCCGCCGATCGCGAGCAGCGCGACCATCCCCAGCCCGCCCAGCCACCAGCGGCGGCGACTGCGCCGGCTCCTACCCGGCACCGTCGGATGCTCGGCGGGCCCCGGGGGCGGCTCCGGCGGGGTGTAGGACCGCGACACGTAGACGGACGGGCCGCCGGACACCGGCGCGCCGGAGATCGGTGCCCCGGAGACCGGGCGCGCGGGCCCGAAGCTGTCCATCGGCACGGCGGCCAGCCGGTCCCGCAGCTCCTCCGCCGAGGGCCGGGCCGCGGGATCGTTGGCCATGCCCCGGCGCAGCAGCTCCAGGTAGGCGGGCGGGACGCCCGGCAGGTCGGGGATCCGCTCGGTGAACATCTCCATGAGCGTGACCAGGCTCGGGTCCCGGTCTTCGCGCCAGCGCGGCGGCTTGCCCCGCATGATCGCGTAGAGGGTGGCGCAGAGGGCGTACACGTCGACCGCGGGTGACGGCTCGCTGTGCCGGAACATCTCGGGCGCGGCGTACGCCGGGGTCAGCACCTCCAGCGTCACGGACGAGTCGCGTACCTCGGCGAGCACGGCCAGGCCGAAGTCGGCGAGGGCCGGCTCGTTGAACCGCGAGTAGAGGATGTTGGCGGGCTTGACGTCACGGTGCAGCACGCCGAGCTGGTGAGCGTCGGCCAGCGCGTCGGCGATCTTCACGCCGACGTCGCGGGACTCGGCCGCCGACAGCGGGGAGCTCTTCATCCGTTCGGCGTACGAGCCGTCGCAGAGCTCCATGATCAGATAGGGGTGGCGGTCGGCGGTGACGCCGGCGTCGAAGAGGTCGACCACGTGCGGGTGTGACGACATGCGGCCGGCGGCGCGCGCCTCGCGGAGGAAGCGGCGTTGGTCGCGCTCGGTGTCGAGCGTGCGATTTTCGACCTTGACGGCCACCTCGCGGCCGACCGACGCCTGCGTCGCGCGGTAGACGGTCGCGTAGCCGCCGCGGGCGAACACCGACAAATCGGTCAATCCGGGCACAACTGGCAGGGGGAGTGCGCCAGGTGATGTGCCGTTCACGGGTTAGAAGGTACCGAAGTCCGCCCCTTTCGTTCGAACCACAATGCGACACCCGTGGCAACCGCGCCGAGTCCTTCCCACAGCGCGACGCCGAAGAACCGGCCCGGTGCGGCGTCGGTGACCACCAGGATCGTGAACACCGTGAAGGTCACGAGCCGGAACACGACAGTGAACAGGTAGAACGGCCGCCATTCGGTGGCGACCGCGACCAGGTAGTAGACGCCCATGTTCAGCGACGCCATCGACGACGCCGCCATGAACGTCTTCGTGTAGTCACCTGGTGGGCGGGTCGCGAGCACCTCGAAACCCAGGCTCTTCAGCAAGGTGTCCGGGCTGACCAGGCCGACCACGCCCATGATGATCGCGAGCACGCCGAAGACGGCCATGGTCCAACCGGCCGGAGAGCGAGGAAGCCTCATATTTGAAGATCCAAGCATCTCCACACATGATGATCAACGAGCCGTCAGTACGACTTCTCCTGACCGAGTACGTGTTGCGAAACGAAGTTGAGGATCATCTCCCGGCTGACCGGTGCGATCCGGCCCGCGCGCACGGCACCGAGCAGCGTGGCCACGCCGTACTCGGTGGTCATCCCATTGCCGCCGTGCACCTGGATCGCCGTGTCGACCGCCAGGGCCGCGGCGTCGGCGGTCGCGTACTTGGCCATGTTGGCCGCCACGCCCGCTTCCAGGTCCCGGCCCGCGTCGTAGAGTGCGGCCGCCTTGTAGACCATCAGCTTGGCCAGTTCCACCTGGATCGCCGCGTGTGCCAGCGGGTGCGCGACGCCCTGGTGCGTCCCGATCGGCCGGCCCCAGACCTGGCGGGTCGCCGCGTATTTCGAGGCCCGCTCCAGCGCGTAGCGGCCGGTGCCGGCGCTCATCGCCGCCACCGTGATCCGCTCCGGGTTGAGCCCCGCGAACAGCGCCGGCAGCCCGGCATCGGCCGACCCACCGACGAGGGCGGAAGCCGGCAGCCGGACGTCGTCGAGGTAGAGCAGGAACTGCTTCTCCGGCGACACGATCTCCATGTCGAGCTGTGACTTCGTGAGGCCGGCCGCGTCGGTGGGCACGAGGAACAGCGCGGGCATCAGCCGCCCGGTCGCGGCGTCCTGGGTGCGGGCCACCACGAGCACGTAGTCCGCGTGGTCGACGCCGGAGATGAAGCACTTGCGGCCGTTGATCACCCAGTCGTCGCCGTCGCGGCGCGCGACCGTGCCGAGCCGGTGGAAGTTGGTGCCCGCCTCCGGCTCGGTGATCGCGAACGCGATGAGCAGCGTGCCGTCGGCCAGCCGGGGCAGGAACTCGGTGCGCTGGTCCTCGGTGCCGTGCTTGGCGATGATCGTCGCCACGATCGCCGGTGAGACCACCAGCAGGAGCAGCGGCGAGCCGGTCGCCGACAGCTCCTCGCAGACGATGGTCAGCTCGGTGATGCCGCCGCCACCACCGCCGTACTCCGCCGGGATGCTGACGCCGAGGTAGCCGAGCTTGCCGGCCTCGGCCCACAGCTCGGTCGTGTGCTCACCGGTCTTGGCCTTGCCGATGAAGTACTCGTGGCCGTAGCGGCGGCCGAGGGCCGACACGGCGTCGCGCAGGTCGCTCTGCTCGGGGGTCAGGTCGAAGTTCATGAGGGGTGGCCTCCGACTCTCTCGGTTGTTATTCGGGACTGAGGACCGCCAGCACGGCACCGGTCTCCACCTGCGAGCCGGGGCCGACCGGCAGCGCGGCGACGTAGCCGGCGGATGGCGCGTACACGGGGTGCTCGAGCTTCATGGCCTCGAGCGTCATCAGCAGCTCGCCGGGGCGGACCCGCTGGCCCGGCACCACCATGACCCGGCTGACGTGCCCGGGCAGCGGCGCGACCAACGAGCCCTCGGCGAGCTGGGCGGACGGGAGCGGGAACCGGGGCAGCTCGTGCAGGGCGACCGAGCCCTCCGGACTGTCGACGTAGGACACCTCGCCGACCCGGCGGACCGTGAACATCAGGCGGATGCCGTTGACGTCGAGCGCGACCGCCTCCGGCGTGGCGGAGACGACCTGCGCCGGCGGGTGGTCGTCGGTGGCCGGCGGCTGGCCGAGCCCGCCCAGGTCCGGGTCGTCTGGATTGACGGCGCGGACCCACCAGTTGACGAGGTCGCCGGAGCGGTCCAGCCGGTAGCCGACCTCGACCGGGCCGGCCGGGCCGTCGTACACCGTGGTCTGTGATCGGGACGGGACGTTGCGCCAACCGGACGGCAGCGTGCCGAGCACGGCGGCGCCGCCATGCCGTTCGGCGGCTCCGGCCAGCGCGGCCGCCAGGCAGGACACCCGGACCGCGTCGACCGACGAGAGCAGCGGCGCGAACACCTCGGGGTGCCGCTCGAGGAACGCGGTGTCGGTGTCGCCGGCGCGATAGGACGGGTGCCGCAGCGTACGCACGAGCAGGTCGCGGTTGGTCGTCACGCCATGGATCTCGGCGCGGGCCAGCGCGCCCGCGAGCAGCCGGGCGGCGTCGGCCCGGGTCGGACCCCAGGCGATCAGCTTGGCCACCATCGAGTCGTAGTGCACGCCGACCACGGAGCCGTCCCGCACGCCGGGGTCGAGCCGCAGCCCGGGCACGGCGAGCGGCTTGAACTCGCCGGCGACGGCGGGGATGTGGAACCGGTGCATGGTGCCCGTGGACGGCAGCCAGTTCGCGGCCGGGTCCTCGGCGCAGAGCCGCACCTCGATCGCGTGCCCGCGCATCGGCGGCGGCGCGTTCAGCGGCAGCGGGTTGCCCTCGGCCACGGACAGCTGCAGCTGGACCAGGTCGAACCCCGTGATCATCTCGGTGACGGCGTGCTCGACCTGCAGCCGGGTGTTCATCTCCAGGAAGTAGAAGCCGCCGCCGACGGTGTCCACCAGGAACTCGACGGTGCCGGCGCCGACGTAGCCGACCGCCCTGGCCGCGGCCACCGCCGCCGTGCACAGCTGCTCGCGCAGCTGCGCCGTGACGACCGGCGAGGGCGCCTCCTCGAGGATCTTCTGGTAGCGGCGCTGGATGGAGCACTCGCGCTCGCCGAACGGCACGACGGTGCCGTGGTTGTCGGCGAAGACCTGCACCTCGATGTGCCGGGCGCTCTCGACGTAGCGTTCCAGGAAGACCGTGCCGTCGCCGAACGCCAGGGCGGCTTCGCGCCGCGCGGACGCGATCGCGTCGGGCAGCGACTCGCGGTCGTGCACGATCCGCATGCCCCGGCCGCCGCCACCGGCCGACGCCTTGACCAGCACCGGGAACTCGGTGACCCGGTCGGGGTCGAACCAGGTCGGCAGCATCGGGATGCCGGCGTCGGCCAGCAGCTGCTTGGCCTCGATCTTCGAGCCCATCGTGGCGATCACCTTCGCCGGCGGCCCGACCCAGGTGAGCCCCGAGTCCGTGACCGTGGCGGCGAAGTCGGCGTTCTCCGACAGGAACCCGTACCCGGGATGGATCGCGTCGGCCCCGGTCTTGCGCGCGGCGCCGACCATCAGGTCGCCGCGCAGGTACGTCGCGGTCGGCGCGTTGCCGGGCAGGTGCACGGCGTAGTCCGCCTCGGCCACGTGCGGCGAGTCGGCGTCGGCATCGGAGTAGACGGCGACCGTCTCGATGCCGACCAGCCGGCACGAGGCGAAGATCCGGCGGGCGATCTCACCCCGGTTGGCCACCAGCAGTCTGCGGATCATGGGAGCCTCACATCCGGAAGACGCCGAAGCCCTCGGCGCCCTTGATCGGTGCATTGTGGATAGCCGACAGGCACAGCCCGAGGACGGTGCGGGTGTCGCGTGGGTCGATGATCCCGTCGTCGTAGAGCCGGCCGGACAGGAAAAGCGCCGTCGACTGGCTCTCGATCTGCTGCTCGACCATCATGCGCATGGCCTGGTCGGAGTCCTCGTCGTAGTGCTGGCCCTTGGCCTCGGCGGCCTGCCGCGCCACGATCGAGAGCACGCCGGCGAGCTGGGTCGGGCCCATCACGGCGGACTTCGCGTTCGGCCACGTGAACAGGAACCGGGGGTCGTAGGCGCGGCCGCACATGCCGTAGTTGCCGGCGCCGTACGAGGCGCCCAGGTTGATCGTGATGTGCGGGACCCGCGAGTTGGACACCGCGTTGATCATCAGGGCGCCGTGCTTGATGATGCCGCGCTGCTCGTACTCGGCGCCGACCATGTAGCCCGTGGTGTTCTGCAGGAACAGCAGCGGCGTGTCGCTCGCGTTGGCGAGCTGGATGAACTGGGCCGCCTTCTGCGACTCCTCGGAGAACAGCACCCCGCGGGCGTTGGCCAGCACGCCGACCGGGTAGCCGTGCAGCTCGCCCCAGCCCGTCACCAGCGCGGCGCCGTAGCCGGGCTTGAACTCGTCGAACTCGCTGCCGTCGAGGACGCGGGCCAGGACCTCGCGGGGGTCGAACGGGTTCCGCTGGTCCGCGGAGGCGATGGCCAGGAGGTCCTCGACGTCGTACTTCGGGTTCGCCGGGTTCGAGGTGCGTGGCCCGGGACCCTGCTTGCGCCAGTTGAGCCGCCGGATCACCTGGCGGGCCAGGCGCAGGCCGTCGCGCTCGTCCTCGGCGAGGTAGTCGGCGAGCCCGCTCGTGCCCGCGTGCATGGCGGCGCCACCGAGCGACTCGTCGTCGGTGACCTCGCCGGTGGCCATCCGGACCAGCGGCGGGCCGGCCAGGAACACCTTCGCCTGGTGCCGGACCATGATCGTGTAGTCGGACATCCCGGGCACGTAGGCGCCGCCGGCCGTCGCGTTGCCGAAGACGACCGAGATCGTCGGGATGCCGGCCGCGGACAGCCGGGTGAGGTCGCGGAAGATGCCGCCGCCCGGTATGAAGATCTCCGCCTGGGTGGGCAGGTCGGCGCCGCCGGACTCGACCAGGTTGACCAGTGGCAACCGGTTCGCCAGGGCGATCTCGCCGGCCCGTTGGGTCTTCTTCAGGGCGTACGGGTTGATCGCCCCACCGCGCACGGTCGGGTCGTTGGCGACGATCACGCACTCGACGCCCTCGATCACACCGATGCCGCTGACCACGCTCGCGCCGACCGGGAAGTCGGTGCCCCACGCCGCCGTCGGCGACAGCTCCAGGAACGGGGCGTCCTGGTCCAGCAGCAGCTCGATCCGCTCGCGGGGGAGCAGCTTGCCGCGGGCGTGGTGGCGGGACACGTACTTCTCGCCGCCGCCGGCCCGCGCGTCATCCAGCGCGTCCTCGTACTCGTGGAGGCGCTCCAGCATCGCCGAGCGGTTCTCCAGGTAGGACGGGTTGCGCGGGTCGACCGCGGTCTCCATGACAGTCACGCGCACCCCTCACAGACGTCCTTGGCCATTGCCACCTCCGTAACGAGCGTCTCGGTGGGGGCGACACGCTTGACGCACGTCACGCTGGACCCAGCAAGGTCGCGGGGACCTCGGCGACCCTGGCCCGGAACAGCTCGCCGAGCGCCTTGGCCTGCGGGTCGAACCGGGTGGACGCGGCGACCCCGGCGCCGAGCAGGCCGCGGATCACGAAGTTGACCGCGCGCAGGTTGGGCAGCTCGTGCCGCTCGACGGTCAACGGCGCCGTCTCCGGGAGCAACTCCTTGAGTCGCTCCTCGGTCAGCCAGCCGAGCAGCCAGTCGGCGGCCGCGTCGGTGCGGGCCCAGACGCCGAGGTTAGCGTCGCCGCCCTTGTCGCCGGAGCGGGCGCCGAGCAGAGTCCCGAGCTTCGCCTTCGTGGGCGCGCCGTGCTCCGCCGGCGTCGACTGCTGTCGGGGGCTGCCCTGGTAGGTGGCCGTCCGGATCGGCGGGCGGATCGTGACGCGCTTGCCGTCGGGCAGCACGGCCGTGTGGTTGACCCCGTCCTGCGGGACCGTGTCCGCGGTGAACACCCCGAACGGGGTGGCGTCACCCGGCGGGGTGGTCAACGTGCAACCCGGGTAGGAGGCCAGGGCCAGCTCCACCGCGGCGGCCGAGAACGCCCGCCCGGCCCGCTTCGGGTCCTGGTCCTTCAGGTGTACGTGCAGCAGCGCGCTGGCCGCCTCGGTGTCGACCGCGTCGGGGTGGTCGGTGCGGGCCAGCGTGAACTCCAGGCCCTCCTTGCCGACCGCGTCCTCGATCTGCGCCCGCACCAGGGCCGCCTTGGCCTCGATGTCGAGCCCACAGAGGACGAAGGTCATCGCGTTGCGGAAGCCGCCGAGGTTGGCCACGCCGACCTTCAGCGTCGGTGGCGGCGGGGTGCCCTTGACGCCGGTGATCGCGACCCGGTCGGGGCCCTGTTGGCGCAGGACGGCCGTGTCCAGCCGGGTGACGACGTCAGGCCCGAGGTAGGCGGGTGCGTCGATCTCGTAGAGCAGTTGCGCCGTGACCGTCTCGACCGTGACCGCGCCGCCGGTGCCGGGGTGTTTGGTGATCACACAGCTGCCGTCCGCGGCGACCTCCGCGATCGGGAAGCCGGGGCGGTGGGCACCGTCGGGCAGCTCGGTGAAGAAGCTGAAGTTGCCCCCGGTTGCCTGTGCGCCGCACTCGATCACGTGGCCCGCCACGGTCGCGCCGGCCAGCGCGTCGAAGTCGTCGCGGGACCAGCCGTAGTGCGCGGCGGCCGGGCCGACGACCAGGGCCGCGTCGGTGACCCGGCCGGTGACCACGATGTCGGCACCGGCGTCGAGGCAGGCGGCGATGCCGAACGCGCCGAGGTAGGCGTTGGCCGTCAGCGCGTCGGGGCGCAGGAGGGCGTCGCCTTCGACGTACGCGATGCGCGGGTTGAGGCCGTTGTCCTGTGCCAGCGTCGCGATCGCCTGGGCCAGGCCCGCCGGGTGCAGGCCGCCGGCGTTGGTGACCAGCTTGACGCCCTTGTCGAGCGCGGTGCCGAGGGTGGATTCGAGCTGGCGGAGGAAGGTGCGGGCGTAGCCGAGCGCGGGGTCGCGGGCCCGGTCGCGGCCGAGGATCAGCATCGTCAGCTCGGCCAGGTAGTCGCCGGTCAGCACGTCGAGGTCGCCGCCGTCGAGCATCTCGCGCCAGGCGGAGAAGCGGTCGCCGTAGAAGCCGGAGGCGTTGCCGATGCGGATCATTTCGTCGCCTCCCGCTTGACACCGGGCGGGCCGGCGAAGGCCTGCGCGACCTGGAGCCACTCCGTCGCGACCGGGCCGGTGGCGACCAGTGCGAGGTCGGCGGGGTTGCGGCGCTGGGTGACCAGCAGGCAGAAGTCGAGGGCGGGGCCGGTCAGGCGGTCGGTCGCCGTCTCGGGTCCGAACGCCCACTCGCTGCCGTCCGGGGCGGCGAGCTCGACCCGGACCTGCGCCTGCGGTGCGGGCCGGCCGTGTGCGAGGAACGAGTGGCCGAGGGTACGCACGCCGAGGAAGGCGATGTGCCGCAGGCGGTCGGTGGGTGTGCTGGTGACGCCGAGAGCCGTGGCGATGTCGAGGCCGTGTGCCCACGTCTCCATCAGCCGGGCCGTGACCATCGACTGTGGTGTGAGCAGGTTGCCGAACCACGGGATCCGCTTGCCCGGCGGCGCGGACCGCAACGCCTCGACCAGCTCCTTGTGGCCGTCGAGCCAGCGTTGCCGCAACTCGTCGGGCGGGGCCAGATAACCCTCGGCACCCTTGTCGACGATGTGGTCCGGGTCGTCGGCGAGCGGCGCCAGCAACGCGACGAACTGGGCTTCGTCGGTCGTGGCGAGCAGCGCCGCACGGTCCGTCCAGGCCAGGTGGGCGATCTGGTGTGCGACGGTCCAGCCGGGGCTCGGGGTCGGCCGCGCCCAGTCCGCTTCGGGCCGGTGGGCGAGCATGGCGTCGACCTCGGCGGTCTCGGCGTCGAGATCGGTGAGCAGGACGGCTAGCTCGACCACGTGGGCCTCCTTCAGGCGCGGATCACGGCGGCGAGGTGGCGCTTCCACTCGCGCAGCAGGGTGGCGCGGCGGGCCGCGTCGTCGGAGAGCAGGTTCGCCACGCCCAGGCCGCGCATGAGGTCGAGGGTGGCCTGGATCGACTCGCGTACGCCGGGACGGCGCTCGTCGGCGCCGAGCAGCTCGACGGTGAGCCGGTGCAGCTCGCGACCGACCCGGGCCTCCACGGGCACGAGCGCGGTGCGCAGCTCGGGGTCGGTGCGGGCGGCGATCCAGACTTCGAGGGCGGCGGCGTAGAGCGGGCCGGTGAACGCCACGGCCAGCATGTCCACGACACGGTCGACCCTGGGTGCGCCGGTCGGCAGGCTGGCCGCCTCGGCCCGGATCTCCGCGGCGCGGCGGTCGGCGAGGTGCTCGACGGCGGCCATCACCAGTGCGGCCTTGGTGGGGTAGTGGTGCAGCTGGGCGCCGCGGGAGACGCCGGCGCGCTCGGCGATCACCGTCGTGGTGGTGCCGGCCCAGCCCAGCTCGACCAGGCTGTCGACGGCCGCGTCGAGGAGGCGGGCCTGGGTGGCCCGACTGCGCTCCTGCTGCGGGGTCCGCATTTCCTGAGCATGGCGGCGCCGAAACAAACAGTCAAGCCTGCTTGTTTCTGTGGTTCTTATGCGTCTCGTGGGGTGATCTTGCCGGCCTTGTCGAACCTGGCTCCCGTACGCGGGAAGTCCTTGTTGCTCAGATCTTTGATCATGGCCAAGCTGTCACCGTCAGGGTCCGTGACCGGCTTGCCCGCGCCGTTCATCGCCGTGGAGACCAGGGTGCCGCCGACCCACGTGCCGTCCTTGGTCAGCTCGACCTTGAGCACCGCGCCGAGCCCCAGCGGCCCGTCGTTGCGGAGCGTGCCGCCGCCACCGGCGAAGTTGCCGAGGCTGTAGGCGATCAACCGGCCCTTGTAGAACTCCATCGCGCGCAGGACGTGCGGCCCGTGGCCGACGATCAGGTCGGCGCCAGCGTCGATCATGGAGTGGGCGAACTTGATCGGGTCGCCGCGGTTCTCGCCGAGGAACATCTCGGTGCCGGGCTTCACCCGGGTCTTGCCCGAGCCCTCCGCGCCCATGTGCACCTGCACCACGACCAGGTCCGCCTGCTTCGCGGCCTTGGCGATCAGCGCCTTGCCGGCGGCGATGTCGACGAGGTTGTTGTTCCAGGGGTACGAGGAGAAGCCGACGACCGCGACCTTGACACCCTCGACGTCGACCACGGTGATCTGGTCGACCGCGCCGGTGTGTTCGAGGCCGTACTTCTCCAGCGCGTCCTGTGTGTTCCGATAGCCGTCCGGGCCGTAGTCGTTGCCGTGGTTGTTGGCCTGGTTGAGCAACTCGAAGCCGGCGTCCTTGAGGTGCTTGGCGTAGCCCGGGGGTGCGCGGAACTGGTGGCAGCCGGTCGATTCGGGCCCGCACTTCGACCGGCCCGTGTCCTCGGTGAGCGGCTCCTCGAGGTTGCCCATCACCAGGTCGGCGGCGAGGTCGCGCTTGACGCCGTCGAAGAATCCCTTGCCGCCGCTGGACGGCAGGCTGCCCGGAGCGTTGCCCATCACGATGTCGCCGGTGGCGGACAGCGAGATGGCGTCCTCCTCCTCGGCCGTCTCCTCGGCGGGCGGTTGGGTTTCGCCCGGCGGCGACTGGGCCGGTGCGACCCAGACGGCGGGCTGGTCGCCGCCGTTGGCCACCGCCGCGGCGGCGGCGACCGCCACGCCCAACAGGGCCGCGACGGCGACACCGGCCACGATGGCCGGCCGCCAGGTGCGCTTCGTCGGCGTGTCGAGGGGGTACACGCCGCGCAACATACCGTCCGGGCGCTGGTCGTGGGTACCTCCGTGAGGCTGATGCGGCAGCGCTCCGTCAGCGCTCCGACCAGGGGATCTTGGGCCTGGCGCCGCCCTCCTTGACGGCGCGGTGGACGGCTCGGGCCGCGTGGGCTCCCCATTTGCTCAACGGACCGCCGTACGCCTCGGCCGGGCCGTCCTGTGGGCAAAGGACGGTGACCGCGTCGGTGGCGGTGCCGGTGGCGGCGAGGCCGAGTTCCCAGAGCGCCTGCGCCTTCGCTTCTGTGATGGTCATGACAGCGTTGACGAGGGCGGCATCGCTGAGCCGGACCGGCACGAAGGCGACGATGTTGATCGTCCCGGGGGTGTGCGTCTGCTGGCGGGGTATCTCGTGCGCCGCGGCGGCCAGGATGGGCCTACCGAGGCCGACGGTCGCCCACACCTCGACCGCACCATCCGTCGCGGCAACCCGTTCCGTCACGTCGACGCCCGTCAACAAGCCGACACCGGGCCCGTCGAGCGCCATCCCGCCGGCCAGTTCCGTTAGGTGCTCTTGCGGGTCATTCCGGGCGTACGACATGGGCACGGTCGCGTTGATGACCCATTCGCGGTCACCGATCCCGCCACCGAGCGGCCCCGAGCTGATCCCGCGCATCGGGGCGGGTAGGCGCCAGAGCAGCAGGGGGATACTTTCGCCGTCCTCCTGACGCGCGGTAAGAATGGGCTTGAACGGCACGCGCTGACGATAAGGCAGGTGGCCGCCGGGGGTCGCGCTTGATCACGATCCGGGGGTTGCCGGGCTGGTTCGCCGATGCGTACGCCTAGACTGACTGCGCGCGGTTTCCGCGCCATTCGTGGAACTGAGGTGCGCGATGGATGAGGTTCTGGCCCGTAGCGGCATCTTCCAGGGTGTCGACCCGGAGGCGGCCGAAGCGCTCGCCAAGGACATGGAGACCATCGAGGCCCGCAAGGGCGAGATCGTCTTCAACGAGGGCGAACCCGGCGACAGCCTTTACATCGTGCTGAGCGGGAAGATCAAAGTAGGGCGACGCGCGGCCGACGGCCGCCAGAACCTGATCGCGGTGATGGGCCCATCCGACATGGTCGGTGAGCTGTCACTGTTCGACCCGGGCCCACGCACGGCGACCGCCACGGCGGTCACCGACACACGCCTGGCCCGCCTCCGCAAGCAGGCGCTGCGGCCGTGGCTCAACAACCGGCCGGAGATCGCTGAGCAACTGCTGCGCGTGCTGGCGCGCCGGCTGCGACGTACCAACGATGCCCTGGCCGACCTGATCTTCACCGACGTCCCTGGCCGGGTGGCCAAGAACCTGCTGCAGATGGCGGGCCGCTTCGGCACCCGCGACGGTGGGGTGCTGCGGGTCACCCACGACCTGACGCAGGAAGAGATCGCGCAGCTGGTCGGTGCGTCGCGGGAGACCGTGAACAAGGCGCTGGCCGATTTCGCTTCGCGTGGCTGGCTGCGGCTGGACGGGAAGTCGATCATCATCCTTGACCCTGAGCGGTTGGCTCGGCGCGCTCGCGTTTGAGGCTTGGGCCTTTCGTCCCGACGATCGGTCGCTCCTTCGCGCGGGCTGATTGCGGCGGGCGTTTGGTTGCGGTCCAGGGCGGGGGAGAATGTTGTGCGCACCGACAGGTCGCAAAGAGCGCGCCCCTTATAGTCGGCGCGCACAACATCCTCCCCCGCCCTGACTCAGTTCGGCGTCGGTCTGGTCCGGTGGCGGCTCGGTGGGTCACAGTCCATTGGGTGAGGTCGCGTCTGGGTTGACTCGGCGCTGGTCCCGCTTCGAGGGCAACCGCGAGGCCCTCCTTCCGCCTCGCGCCTTCCGCCTCCGGCCTCGCGCCTTCCGCGTCCGGCCTCGCGCCTTCCGCGTCCGGCCTCGCGCCTTCCGCGTCCGGCCTCGCGCCTTCCGCCTCGGGCCTCGTGCCTTCCGCCTCGGGCCTCGTGCCTTCCGCCTCGGGCCTCGTGCCTTCCGCCTCGGGCCTCGTGCCTTCCGCCT